>JAGCWT010000182.1 GCA_017961705.1 Treponema sp. | reverse complement strand
TTGTTTGAATAATTGCGACCTTGCAATCCATTTTTGGGTCTTTGCGGGGATTTGCAAAGGGAGTGCCCCGCAGAGGGGGTAGGCGGAAATGGCAACAAAGCGGAGAGGGATACACTGCCTGCAGGGTATCCCGCGCAGCGACTTGACATTGTAGCCGAGGGGGAGACTTCCCCCCTTGTACACCTTGAAAGCTTACTTTTTGGGGCGCAATTTTGTATTTTATATGTTGCATTTTATGGAGGCTTTTATGAGCACCGCAGTTTTTCCTGGGTCTTTTGATCCGCCAACACTGGGACACCTTAATATAATAGAAAGGGCAAGCAAGCTTTTTGACTCGCTGGACGTGCTTATTTCCGTAAATCCGGACAAAAAATGCCTTTTTAACGAGGACGAAAGGTTTGCCCTGCTAAAAGAAATCACTGCCGGCTACAAGAACGTGACCGTGCACAAGTGGGACTCGCTGGTTGTTAACTACTGCAAGAAGGTTGGAGCAAAGGTTCTGCTTAGGGGAATCCGCAACGTAAACGACTTTTCCTACGAATTTGACCTTTCTCTTATAAACCGCTCGCTTAACGAGGAAATTGAGACTCTTTTTGTTCCCACGGAGCAGAGGTACTTCCTTATACGCTCAAGCAGCATAAAGGAGCTGGCAAAATTTGGCGGAGACATAAGCGCAATGGTTCCACCGGCAGTAGAAAAGGCCATAAAGGAAAAATATTCTGCAAAACATGAATAGGCTCCCCAAAAAAACAGGGATTTTTTAGTCTTGCAATAATTATTTGACAAATTTTTATTTTTTGTCAAAAAAAATATTGACAAATACTAAAAAATGGCAGTATAATGATTGACATAAATCGGGAATCTGTAGTAATATAAGCAACGTTATACAGACGACACAAATTTATAGCGAGGTTATATATTATGGCAGTACCTAGATCAAAAACTTCAAAGGCCGTAACTACAAGAAGACGTGGAGTAAACATGCATCTTGCAACTCCGCAGCTTATTGAGTGCAAGAATTGTGGAAACCTTATCCTCCCGCATCACGTATGCCAGAAGTGCGGTTTTTACAATGGACGCCAGGTAATCACACCTGAAGTGAACGGCTAAAATTAGGAGACCATTATGGACGAATTGTTTGAGACGATTCAGAAGTTGATTGCTGACAAATTGGAAATCGATCCGGCAAAGGTAACAATGGAAGCAACTTTCCGTGGAGACCTTGGCGCAGACAGTCTTGACACATACGAATTGGTTTACGCTATCGAAGAGGAAACAGGTGTTTCTATCCCTGATGACAAGGCAAACGAATTTGAGACAGTAAAGGACGCTTACGACTACATCAAGTCTCAGAAGAAATAAGAGCGCCGGACATTAAGACTGGAATCAAGAGAGGCACAGTTGAATTGACTGTGCTTCTTTTATTTTAAATGGTGCATTTTACGCGGGGAATCCAAATGAATCTAAGGGACCTTTTTTACGAATCAAAGAAGCTGGACTCAGAAAGAAAAAAAGAGCTGGAAAAATTCTGCAAAAATTTGAACCTTCATTTTAAGAACCTTAAGATTCTTGACTTGGCTTTCCACCACCGCTCTTTTTCCAACGAAAACGAGGAACACAGGCGCTACAACAACGAACGTCTGGAATTTCTTGGGGACAGCGTGCTTGGACTTGCGGTTGCGGCATTTCTCTACGAAGACATGATGGACAACCCGGAAGGCGATCTTGCCCGCATTAAGGCAAATGTGGTAAGCGAACAGACCCTTGCCCCGATTGCAAAAGAAAAAATGCACATAAACGAATACCTGATTCTTGGCAAAGGCGAAGAGATGACCGGCGGCAGGAACAAAAAGGCCATTCTTGCAGATGCGCTAGAGGCGGTACTTGGTGCGCTTTACCTTGATTCTGGCTACGAGGCTGCGGAAAACCTGGTACGGAACCTGATTGTGCCGGAAATACGCAAGGTGCAGGAAGACAAGGGCAACAAGGACTACAAGTCAATCCTTCAGGAATACTACCAGAAAAAGCACAAGATTTGTCCTGTATACGAGCTTGTTAAAAAGACTGGCCCCGACCACAACATGACTTTTTTTGTTACCGTCCACCTTGGAACAATTTCTTACGGCCCCGAAAAAGGCAAGAGCAAAAAGGCAGCTGAACAGGCAGCGGCAAAGGCAGCATGCACGGTCCTAAAAATAGAGGGTAGTGAGCACTAATAAAATCAAGCGGCAGATTTACCTTTAACAATAGCTACATGGCAATAGCTACATGTTTTCGTAAGTCTGCAGTGAATCTTCCAGATGCTCTATCTTAATACCAGCCTGGCGGAACATTTCCATAGAGTCAGCTTCATCATGATAATGCTTTTCGCAAACAACCCGCTTTATGCCGCAGTTGATAATAAGCATTGCGCATGTTCGGCAGGGCGTCATCTTGCAGTAAACGGTAGCTCCGTCTATGGGAATACCGCGCTTTGCAGCCTGGCAGATTGCGTTCTGCTCGGCGTGTACGGTGCGCAGGCAATGCTGGGTAATTGAACCGTCAGCATGAATCATCTTTCGCATCAGGTGGCCAACCTCGTCGCAGTGGGGCAAACCGGCAGGGCTTCCTACGTACCCCGTTACAAGAATCTGGTTGTCCTTTGCAATCACACAGCCGGACCTTCCCCTGTCACAAGTGGCACGCTTTGCTATGGTGCGGCACACTTCCATAAAATATTCATCCCAAGTAGGGCGGATGTAGCCACTGTTACTTTCACTGCTCATAATCACTCCAGACTGCCATGCAGCCTTTGAACCGAAGTTCCCTTGGTTTTCATTCCATTACCTTGATGCCTTGGCAATACAACGCTCGAATATAATGATTGTCTGGTTTATTGTAGCATTTATACCTATGCCGCCTATACCAAGCTTATTCTGACCAAGTTCATTTGAGATGGTTTTTGCAAGATGCCACCCCTGAGTCGCATGACTTGTGAGTTCGTCTTTCAGTTTCTGCAAGTCAAGAGCTCCCGTTTCATCGTCTTTTATTGTTACAATGTCATACTCGTACAAGTTATTGAGGGCAAGGATATCGTCAAGGCTTACGTTGAATGAATGACCGCATTTGAAGCATGTGTCAGCCGAATCCCCGTTCAGTTCTCCACATTTAGGACAAGTTTTCATTTTTAGTCTCCTATGGATTATTGTCTCAGAATAGAATAAATAATTCTATAATTTCTATTATATATCATTTTAGTGTTAAGACAAGAAAAAATATGAAACCACTATAAATTTGTACTTGATAATATACCAAAATAGCAACCTCGGAACATCAATTTGCTGTCAATCTGCTATCACGGCACAAAAAAGAAAGCCTAACTCCTTGTATTAGAAAGAGTTAGGCAAAGCGGTAGAAGGGAGTCGAACCCTCGTCTTCAGCTTGGAGGGCTGAGGTAATAAGCCGTTATACCACTACCGCGTAACGTATAAGTACTATAGCAAGTATCACAAAAAATGTCAATATGGATGACCCATTTTTTTCAAAAAAAAACGGACCGGCAAAGAACCAGTCCGCTGTAAAATACTAAAACTAGAGGTTAGCGCAAAGCCATTCCTTGAAGGGCTCATATTCCTTTGACATTGGAATTGCGCGGTCGGGAAGGGCCATTACCTTTTCAAGCCTGTCCGGCATGCTTGGTTCGCGGCCAATCGCCTTCTGAACAGTAGAGCCAAACTTTGCAGGATGTGCAGTTTCCAGACAAATGCCAACAGCTTTACCGCTTGTAACATATTCAGCCCAAGCAGGAACGTTAGCCGTAAGCCCCACCTTGTTAATGTCCACGTCTTCCTTTCCTTCCATAAGCTTTGCCATTGCACCGTGGCGCAAATCGTCCCAAGCCTTCCAACCAACGGCACCATGCGGATCAATAATATAGCCAGTCTTAAGGTTACAGTCGGCAACAGCCTTGAGCGTACCCTCATCATCTGTCCAATAAGAAGCAAAAAGCGAGCGCACCTGCTCAAGAGAATACATTGCTACGATTCTCTCGTAATTGCTTGGAGCGCCAACATCCATTGCGTTGCTAAGAGTTGCCACGGATGGACGTGCATTGTATTCACCGGTTGCAATCCAGTCGGGAACAGTGTGGTTAGAATTTGTTGCTGCAACAAAACCTGCAATTGGAGCACCCATCTCGCGGGCAATAAGGCCGCTGGTAAGGTTTCCAAAGTTACCGCTTGGAACAACTGCAATAATAGCAGGATTGTCAATCTTGCTGTCGTGGGGAACACGGTCGCTAACAACAAGAGAGGAATACATATAGTAGAAACTCTGCGGCAAGAGGCGTGCTATGTTTATGGAATTTGCAGAAGAAAGGCGGAATTTCTTGCGGAGGTCTTCATCGGTAAAGGCTGTCTTTACAAGCTTCTGGCAGTCATCAAAAGTACCCTTAACCTTAAGGGCGCGTACGTTACCGTCAAAAGTAGAAAGCTGCTTTTCCTGAAGAGGGGAAATCTTTCCGTCTGGATAAAGAATCGTTACGTCTATGCCGGGAACATTGTGGAATGCACTTCCAACAGCACTTCCTGTGTCTCCGCTTGTAGCAACAAGAATGTGCAGGTTGCCGTCTTCGCCACGGTTAAAATAAGACATAACGCGGGCCATAAAGCGGGCGCCAAAGTCCTTAAAAGCACAAGTAGGTCCGTGGAAAAGCTCAAGAACGTATGTAACAGGGTCAATCGGAACAACCTGCGGCATAAAAGGATATGCATCCTGAATTATTGACTGAAGGTCTGCGTCAGGAATCTCGCCCTCCACGTAAGGCTTTGCCATCTCGTATGCAATGTCACGGAAAGAAGGTGAGGGAATGCGGTTCAAAAATGACTGGGCAAGTTTTGGAAATTCAACCGGAATGTACAATCCGCCTGTCTTTGGGTTCATACCGCCCATTACAGCGGTCTTAAAATCTACTTTTACTTTTTTGTCTCTGGTATCTGTGTATATCATTTTTTACCCTTGCCGTATTTTTTGCGGATTATCCGCATTTTGATTTATTTTATGACTTTATCATATAAAACAATTGTTTGCAAGTATCAGTAAAATTTTATAATCTTTTGGAGCGCATTGCTTGGTAACCTGTGCCCTGTCCTACAGAACCGGTCAAACTCTGCAGCATTTTCCCGCTTTGCAGGGTTCCGCGGGTCCCTTTCCCGCTCCATTGCTACACTTCGTTCCGCAACGCGTTCCGCGCCCTTCCAATCGGGGCTAGGCTCTTTATGCAATCGGCATTAACCCATTACAGGTCTTAGCACAAAAAACAGGCTTATCATATTGTACAAAAAATGAACCGCAGTTCCAGTGTAGGCAGAGTCTGTCTTAACGTAGCAGTTCCTAAGGGCAACAGCGCACAAGGCTGCGTTTGCAACTGCAAAAATCCCCATGTAGCGGTGGGCCATGGCAAAAATAACCACGGCAGAAGCTTCCACAAAAATCCTAACTGCAAGCTTCATTTTGTCAGAAGAAAGCCCATCCAGAAGTGTATAAAGTGTTTTTGGAAAGAATTCCCTGTAGAGAACCTCTTCAAAAAAGGCTCCTGCCAAAAAATTCAAGGCAAGCGAAAGAAAAAAAAGCAATCTTGGCTCAAAAACAAGGGAAGAAGACAGGCTGGAAGAAAATGCAGGTGAAGTTCCAAAAATCATCTGCAAGGCCAGAATCAGGGCAAAAATCAGCATAAGACACCCGAATGTAATCGTACCCCATTTTAATATGGCAATATGCTTTTCAAAAGATTTTCGTTTTGTAAGGGCAGTTTTCTTTCTCCACTGAAAATTCAGCAGGATTGCTATCAAAAGCTGGGGCAAAAAGGCAAAAGAGAAGGCACCCTTTCTTAGCGATGGGGGAATTTCCGCCCTTGTAACAAAAACCGGGGGCAGCAAAAGAAATATAAAAACTATTGCAAATTCAAGCAAAAGATATTTTTTTTTCATTGCAAATACGATAATATAGTATAATCATAGAGAGGTCAATTTCAATTGAATATAGTTGTTTCTGTTTTAATATTATTGGCTATTGTAATTCTTGTTGCAAAGCTTTATGTCTTGAACAGCGAGAAGATACAGTTCTTTACGACAGGCCTTGACTCAGGTTTCCGCTTTTCCGAAATACGGACTTTGTGGCGGCTTGCAACCGTATGCGACTTGGAAGAGCCAAATTCGCTCTATGTCTCTACGGCAGCACTTAATGAATGCATTTCCAAGGTTATTGCGGAAGAAAAGCAAAAAAACAACATCAACAGCTTTAAAACCCAGCAGTTCCTTGACCGCCTCTACAAATTCCGCACACGCATAACTCTGGACAAAGAAGCCAGGAAGGGACTGGACAACACCCGCTACTTGGATGCAGGGCAAAGAATCAGGATAATCCTTCCGGGAAAGGGCATCTTTGTTTCCAAAATAAAGAACAACGCACACGAGCTTCTGGTAATCCTTCCAAAACAGGAAGACAAAAAGACAAAAAGGGTCTTGGTGCTTAAGCCGGAAGAGTGGGTAGGAAAGAGGATAAGCGTCTACCTCTGGCGCAAGGGAGATGCCTGCTATGCATTCGACACGATTGTTCTTGCATCATCCGTATTCCAGGGAGAAGACTGCCTTGTTCTAAAGCATTCCGAACAGCTTGACCGCTCCCAGAAAAGACAGTCCGTCCGCTGCGAATGCCAGATTCCGGCCCAGATGTACATGATTACCAGTGCCGTAGTTGACTACAACATTGCAGAAACAGAGCCGGGCTTCAAGTGCCTCTTGGAAGACATAAGCGAAGACGGTGCCCTCATACGCGTAGGCGGCATGGGAAAAACCAACATACAGATAAAAATCCAGTTCAAGCTGAATGACACGTTCATAATCATGTACGGAATCATCCGTGCAGTTGAATACAACAAGGCCCTGGAACAGTCAAGGCTGCATTTTGAGTGCATCCACATTGACCCGACCATGAAAAACGCAATCCTAACCTATGTCTACAATATAATTCCGGCAGACCAGAAGGAAAAGGACCTTGCCATAAAGCTTGCAGAAGACGACAGCAGGGAAGAAGGGGAAAATTCAAAACCCGGTGAACCAGAGTTCAAGTCGGATATAGAAGGGCTAAAAGAGAATACAGAAGAAGTTGAGCCCTTGGAAATAGCCCCAGAAGATGAAGTTAAATTGCGTTCCTCTTTTGAGGACGAAGCCATAAACAAGCAGGAAAACCAAAAGAAATAGTAGAACTTTTTACAGGGGGTGCAGGATGAATGCAAAAGAATATTTTGGAAAAACTTTTCGCACAGCTTTACTTTCCGTGCTATTATTCTCTCCGGCCGGCCTTTTTTGCGAAGAAGCAGTAATTGAATATCTAAAGGGAAACATCTCGGACAAAATCCACGCAGTACAGCAGTCGTCACTTAGCGGGGACATGTCTATCTGCCTTAGGGCCCTTGACTTTGCCGCAGAAGAAAAAGATTCCCTTGCAGGCGACGCAGACTTTAGGCTTCTGGTAAAGACCGCCGTTTCCAGCCTTAACACGGAAAATGCCTC
>JAGCWT010000181.1 GCA_017961705.1 Treponema sp. | reverse complement strand
TCATTGAAAAGATGAAATTTTACGGGCACGATGCGGAAAAACCAAAAGTTTTAGGATTTTGTCAAAACATTGCACATGCTAAATATATGGCGAAAGAATTTTGTGAGCGCGGGATTTCAGCCGTTGCACTTTCCAGCGAAGACAACAAAAGTATTGATGAGCGTATTGCTTTTACAAAGCGCCTTGAAGATGATGGTGATGAACTGAAAGTTATTTTCACGGTAGATTTGTTTAATGAAGGAATCGACATTCCATCAGTGAATACAATTTTAATGTTACGTCCCACGGAATCTTCAATAATTTTTATTCAGCAGCTGGGCCGTGGACTTCGTAAACTTGCAGACAAAGAGTTTGTTACGGTTCTTGATTTTATCGGCAACTACAACAAATCATTTTTAATGGCCATCGCTTTAAACGGAAAGCAGAACTTTGACAAGGATTCTCTTAAAGTTGAGGTTGAGACAGATTTTGCCGATTTGCCCAATGGCACTTACATCCACATGGACAAAATAGCAAAAGAGCAGATTTTACGTCAGCTTGAAAACGAGAAGTTCATGTCCATGAAATACATGAAGGAATCTTACCTTGGATTCAAACATGTCTGTGGCGGAAAAATTCCCATGCTCATCGATTATTTAAAGCACGACGGAAGCGTAGATCCTCTGCGTTTTTCTTCTTTCAGTGCAAACTACAAGACTTACCTGGAATTTGTGGCTTACATGGAAAAAGAAACTCACCCAGAGCTTAGCCTTCTCTTGCAAAAAGAATCATTTAAGCAGCTTATGCGCCTCTTCACTTTTTACACACCGGCCAAGCGCATTGAAGAATGGATTATTGCCGACTCGCTTTTGAATTCAGAAAATAATAGGGTAAGTCTTGTAGAATTGACTGGATATGCAGAAAAATACCTCGACACAGTTTACAAAGAAAGACTTTCTCACGCGGCAGAAACTTTGAGCGGTAAATATTTTGATTCATCTGAGTTAAAGCGATATGAATCAGCCTTGGTTTTGTTTGATGGAAACGTTGTTTCTTTCCAGCCGGAAATTTCTTTACTTTTACAATCTGATAAAACTGCCCGCTTCTGGTTTGAAGATTTGATTCAGTACAATCTTCTCCGCTATCAGGATGAATTCAGCTCTACAGATTACGGACTCCCCTTCCTAAAACTTTACTATGAATATTCCATGAGGGATACTGCCCTGCTCTGTAATTACAAAAAAACTCATTCTTCTTTCCGTGGACAGGGACTATTGACGTCGGCAAAACCTGATTATTTTATTTTCGTAAACCTGCATAAAAATGCCGACATAAAGGAATCTATTAATTATAAAGATAAATTTATTTCACAGGGTGTTTTCCAGTGGCAGACCCCCAACAGCACAAGTCAAGATTCTGAACTTGGAAAGGATATTATTTTCAGCTATAAGCGGGGAATAAATCTGCATCTTTTTGTACGAAAATTTGAAGAAGTTGAAAGTGTAACCCAACCTTTCGTTTACCTTGGAAAAGTTGTCCCATTCTCTGACACGGCAGAAGGCAATAAACCCATTACAATTCAATTTGCACTGGAAAATCATGTGCCCGACGAAATGTATCTTGACTTTACCACAAGAACTGATAAGCTTGGAAAAGATTGGAGGCCATAAAATGAAAACCATAAGCGTAGTAGCGGCGATTATAATCCGTAGAGTGGAGGACGGAACAAAACAACTGTTCGCAACCCAACGCGGGTACGGGGACTGGAAGGGCTGGTGGGAATTTCCCGGCGGCAAGATTGAGGAAGGTGAAAGTCCGGAAGATGCCCTAAAGCGGGAAATTAGGGAGGAGCTTGCGACAGAAATAAATGTCGGAGATTTCATCGGCACCATCGAATACGACTACCCCAATTTTCACCTTTCCATGCGCTGCTATGAATGCTCAGTCATAAGCGGAAAACTGGAGCTATTGGAGCATGAAAATGCAAGCTGGCTTACGAAAGAAAATCTTCGTACCGTGCAATGGCTTCCGGCAGACATTACTATTTTGGATGAGGTAGAAAAACTTATTTCCTAGTTTATGCCAGGCCAAAAGTTTTTTGTATCCTCCGCAAATTTTCGTTTGAATCCAAATCTTTTTTATTAATGAAAAGCTTTACCGTTTCCCTGTGGGTTCCGTAAAGTTTCGCCATTTGATTTACACTAGTTCCTGCCAACAGCATTAAGGAAACGGCAAACTCTGTCCCATCGAGCTTGCTCTTTCCGCTACTTCCTCGAGGGCGTCCAAGTTTGATTCCTTCCATCTTTTTTCGTTCCAGGGCCTCTTTTGTCCGCTGGCTTATCAGATTTCTTTCGATTTCTGCACTCAAACCAAATGCAAAAGCAAGAACTTTGCTTTGGATGTCATCCCCAAGCCTGTAGTTATCCTTTATTGTCCAGACTTTTGCACCTTTTTTCATCAATTGATTGAGAATTGACATTATCATAAAAAGATTTCGCCCGAGCCTTGATAGTTCTGAACAGATTATCAGATCGTCTTTTTTTACATTTTCCAATAACTTCCCAAGTTCTCGGTGACTTGCATCAACTTTACCGCTGACAGTTTCTTCAATCCAGGAATCGACTTTAAGCTTGTTTTTCCTGCAAAACATCCTAATCTCATACCGTTGGTTTTCAACAGTCTGCTTGTCTGTGCTTACGCGAATATATCCATAGTTCATAGTATTAAGATAAAAAAGAAAACTAATAAAGCAAAGTAAAAAACATACAGTATTTAAGGCAATTCTACAGCGTTTGACAGGCGAAAGAGTAATGAATGAATAAATAGCATTATGCGCAGGCTTCCACCATCTCCCGCATACGCTTGGCATTTTTTGCACCGCTGCCTTTGGGGTGGTTGTTAAAGTACATCTGCACTTTTTTTCCTTCGTAATTTGCCTTGCTTACGATTGGGACAAAGCTTGAAAGTTCATCGTCGGAATAGTCGTAGCAGTAGCGGGCGCTTCCGTTTGCAGAATCTTCCGTGGCATTGTACCAGGCATTTTTATTCCGGCCGTGCAGGCGGATGTAGGCATTGCTTCCTATGAACGGGGTTTTTGTTAAAGTGCCGTCGGGGAGGTTTTTTAGCTGGGGCATGTCGCAAAAGGCGATTGATGCATTACGCTTTTGGAGGCCTTCAAAAACTGATTCGCGGATCCATTCACTGTGGCGGAATTCTATGACCACAGGAAAGCCTTCAAATTCAGAAATGAGTTTTGCAAGGTAGATTCTGTTTTCATTTGTGTAGTGAAAGCTCTGGGGGAACTGGAAGAGGATGGCAGAAAGCCTTTCTTTTTTGTGGAGTGGCATTAGTGCAGATTTAAAGTCTTGAGCCGCCACTTGCCAGCCTAAGCCAACCTCGTGGGTAAGGAGCCGGTTTGCCTTTACGCTAAAATTTAGCCTGCCCTCCGACCGGTCGTAAAAGCTGCTAAGCCGCTCAGCAGTTGGCATATTGTAAAAGCTACTGTTCAGCTCCAGGGCATTGAAGACCGTGGAATAGTATAGAAGGAAATCTTTGCGCTTAAGGGCAATTGGGTAAAAGACGCCCTTCCATTCCGGGTAGTCGTAGCCGCTGGTGCCGATTAGAATGCCGTCCATTCTGCGCTATTTGTAAGTCCTTACAATGCGGAAACCAAAGAGGCCTGCCTTTTCAAAGGGATAGTTGCTGTTGCTTGAATAGCAGGGTTCGTAGCTGCTTCTGGAGCTAACGGTATAGTCTACGGTGTCCACACTGTCCAAGACCGAGCCGCCCCTTCTTACGCGGGACTTGCCGGTGGAAGGTCCGTGGGGGTCGGTCTGGGCTTCCTGGGTGTAATTGCTGCTCCAGTCCCAGCACCATTCCCATGCGCTTCCGCTCATGTCGTAAATTCCAAGGGCATTTGCCTTCTTTTGGGCTGCTACGGGTGCAAATTTATGCTTCCAGTTTCCGTTGTGAATTGCAACTTCGTTCAGCTTGTCACTGCCGCTGTATTTTGTCTTGCTGTTGTTTATTCCGCCGCGGGCTGCAAATTCCCATTCGGCTTCTGTTGGCAAGCGGTAACCGTCTGCCGTAAAGTCGCAGGTTACGCTGTCCCACATGCTAACGTTTCCAATTACGCTCATGTAACTGGCAGCTTCCTGGTCTCCGTAGGTTGTACCTTCAATCTTTGTGTAGGGAACTTCCCCCCATTTTGCTGGGTCGCTTTCGCCGTTGATTTTGTAGCAGGGAATCCTTCCTTCCAAGAGGCTAAGCTTGTTGCAAAAATAAATTGCATCGTACCAGCTTGCATCCTGAACAGGAGTATCCTCTCCGTCTATAAATTCCCCGGGCTTTCTTCCGATTACGTCCTTGTACAATTTGTAGGTTACTTCCGTAGCCCCCATCTCAAAGTCGCTAAGCGTAACCTGGTGGACTGGCTTTTCGTTTCCGTTTTCTCCGTCACTGCCCATCTGGAAGGTTCCGCCGGTAACGGTCACCATTCTTTCCAGGGGTGCAAATTTTTCTCTGTTGGCTTCAAAAATCTTCTGGTCGTGCTCGTGCTTTATTGAAACAACGTCCTTTCCGTATTCAGAACCAGAACGGCAGACCCTAAAGCTAATGCTGTCGGATTTTGTTTCTGGAACGGCATGGCCCCTTGCGCTTGCAAAACCGTCCTTTCCGCGGACGATGCGCTCGGTTCCGCTTTCAAAGCCGGATGGATTTATCTGTTCACTTTCTGAATATATTCCGTTGTAGTCGTAGCACCATTCCGCAATTCCGTTGTTGATGTTGTCAAAGCGTTCGGCATCGGAAGCCACAAGTTCCTTTTCCTGCCTTGCAATATATTCCCATTCAGCTTCTGTTGGCAGCCTGAATCCGTTTGCGGTAAAATCGCAGGCAACATTGCTTCCGTCCACTTTGTAGCAGGGCTTATAACCAGCTTTTTTACTAAGCCTGTTGCAGAATTCAATTGCATCGAACCAGGAAACGTTTACAAGAGGATCTTCCTGCAAGGGGTTTTCCTTAACCTTCATAATCTTATTGTAAAGCTCTACAGATATTTCGTTTTTGCTCATCTCAAAGCCGCTAAGGATTACGGTATGGACAGGAGCTTCGTTTTCTTCTCCGGAATCATTTCCCATATAAAGGACACCGCCCGGAACGCTGACCATAAAAAGATGAATACCCTGTTCATCCAGAGACTTTTTTGCACAGGAAGTAAAACAAGCAAAGATTCCCGCGCACACAGCAAAAATAGTTGCAAACCTAATTACCTTCATCAATTTCCTCTCAACTAAAGATATTATATTATTTGCTCAATCCGTACAAGTTGTATTTTTTTTCAAAAAGTGCATATTATATGGATATGCAAAAGATGATGACTATCCTTTACCCTGTAAAAACAGGGCTTTACGTAAACCTGACGAACCGCTGCCCCTGCGCCTGTACTTTTTGCATCAGGAAAAATGACGACAAGGTTTATGACGAACCGGATTCCCTTTGGCTTGAACACGAGCCTTCTTTTGAGGAAGTAAAGGCTGCCTTTGCCAAAGAGGACATGACGCGCTACAGTGAAGTTGTATTCTGTGGTTTTGGGGAACCAACCGAAGCTTTGGAAACACTCTTGCAAACAGCCCGCTTTGTAAAGGAAACTTACAACATGCCAACCCGCCTTAACACCAATGGCCTTGGCTCGCTTATAAACAAAAAGGACATTGCCCCTCTTTTTAAGGGTTTGTTCGATGCAGTTTCCATAAGCCTTAATTCTAGCGACGAAAATATCTACCTTGAACGAATCCGCCCAATCTTTAAGGAAAAAGCTTACCCGGCAATGCTGGAATTTGCAAGGGAATGCAAAAAATATGTTCCCGACGTTACCATGACAACCGTCCACACCACAATCACCGAGCAGGATGAAGAAGAGTGCGCCCGTATCTGCAAGGAACTGGGCGTTAACTACAGAATAAGGGAATATGTTCCGCCGGCAAAATAAAATGAAAAGTCAGCTTACAACCCTTTGCTATATAGAAAAAAACGACAGCTACCTTATGCTGCACCGCACCGTAAAGGCCAATGACGAAAACCATGACAAGTGGATAGGCGTTGGCGGCCACTTTGAAGGCACTGAGTCTCCGGAAGAATGCCTCCTTCGCGAAGTAAAAGAAGAAACGGGCCTTACGCTGAATGACTGGAGCTTCCGCGGAATAGTCACCTTTGTTTCTGACGACCACCCGGCAGAATACATGCACCTTTTTACAAGCTCAAATTTTACCGGTGATATTTGCCCCTGCGATGAAGGGGATCTTGAATGGGTAAAAAAGTCAGAAATTCCTTTGCTGAACCTTTGGGAAGGGGATAAAATCTTTTTAAGGCTTTTGGCAGAAGGAGCACCGTTTTTTTCGCTAAAGCTGGTCTACAAAGACGGAGTTCTTGTTAGCAAAATCCTTGACGGAAAAGAACTTTCTGACTTAATGCCATAAAATATTCTGATGATGAAAATTGCTGCTAGGAAGCACTCCTTAGCATAAAAAAGCGCGGCAGGCACTGGAGGGGCGAGTTGCTTGCAACTCGTTGCGCTAGCAATGGAGGCGAAAGCCGGAACCCCGCAACGAAGTTTCAAGCGACCCCGCAAGCGCCACACACTAAAAGCGTCTGGCAGCTTGGGGATGTTCCGGTTTTAAAAGAAAGTGCCGCAAAATTTTATTTTTTCTTTAGCAGAGCTGCAAAAGGATTGTATGTCTCACCGTCATCACTATTCTGTTTTGAAAGGTATTCATAGGCATTGTCCTGCTCTTCGTTGCTGACAACTGGTGTTAAAGAAATTCTCTTTTCTTCCAAATCCACCTTTTCTACGATAACAGGCAACTTGTCGCCGCTCTTGTAAACCTTGCGAAGATTGGTGTTGCGCTCAACCGGCAACTTTGAAATGTGAACAAGGCCATCAATTCCGGGTGCTACCTTTACAAAAAGGCCAAAGTCTGCCACGCGGCTAATTTCGCCGTCAAGCTTTGTGCCCGCTGGGAACTGCTTGTCCAAACCGTCCCAAGGATCTGCTTCCAGTTCCTTTGTGCTAAGAGACATTTTTTCGTGTGCCCAGTCAGCCTTTATAATCTTTGCGGTAACTTCCTGGCCAACCGTAAGCTTGTCGTGAATGTCGTTTACGCGCTCACGGCTAATTTCGCTGATAGGAAGCAGGGCCTGGAATCCGTTAACATCTATAAATGCACCGTAGCTTTCCAGAGACTTTACTGTACCAGTAACCGTCATGCCAACCTTAAGCTCTGATGCAAGTTTGTTCAGCTGTTCATTAGCCTGCTGTTCAAGAATCATGCGGTTGGAAACCACAACGTTCTTTCCGTCGTTCTTGTATTCCTGAATCTTGAAGGTAAGGTGCTGGCCAACATATTCAGCCGGTTCTTTGCGGGTGCGGTAACCCATCTGTGAATAGGGGCAGAAAGCTCGGGTTGAGCCAATCATTACCTCAAAGCCGCCCTTAATTTCTTTTGTAACATGTCCTTCTACCGGAATTGAATTCTTATAGGCATTTTCTAGAACTTCTTTTCCTGCATCCTTTCCGCTAAGCTTGGTTGTAAAAGTAAGCTCTTCGTTTTTTCCGCTAAGGAAATACACTTTTATTGAATCGCCCTCTTTTACGGAGCAATTTCCGTTTTCATCAGTAAGCTCGGCCTTGTTGAGGATGCCTTCGCTCTTAAGTCCAAGGTCAAGAAATATTGTGTCGTCAGTAACAGCAACAACTTTTGTTTCTATCTGCTGGCCAACTTCGTATAATGGTTTCATTCACCACTCCCAAAATAATTTTTTACAATAGTAATGTTTTTTTTCCATATAAACAAGGGCTTTCTCAAGGAGGGGGATGTCTCCCCCTGCGGTCGCACTTCGTTGCGCCCTACCCCCTCTGCGGGCTCAAACGCCGCCCGCAACGCCTGCTTCCCACCCCACTCGTCATGCTGAACTTGATTCAGCATCTATTTGTTTTAGACTACCAGAACTTTTTCATCAACGAATTGTATTCTTTTATTAAGGATGCAACTTCTTTTGAAGAATAATTGTCCTGGGTGTTTCCGTAAACACTGGCCTTGGCTTTTAAGATTCTTAGGACGGATTCTTCCAAGCGTGGGCGGGACAAACCTTTAACAAAGGCATCGCATATTTGGCCAGCTCCGTCTGAATACACGGAAATGCAAACCATGTCTGCCCCGGCATTTATTGCAGAAAGCGCACCGTTTACAATGCCAAAATTCTTTCGTATGGCGGCCATCTCCAAGTCATCGGTTATGATTATTCCGTCAAAGCCCAAATCCTGCCTAAGGATTCCTGTCAAAATCTTGTGGGACATGGTTGCAGGATATTTTGAGTCAATCTTGGGGAACATTATATGTGCCGTCATTACAACTGGGATTTTTGCCTCTACCGCAGCCTTAAAGGGAACAAGTTCAAACTGCTTTAGCTGGGCATGGCTTTTGTTCACGCGGGGAAGGGCCAGGTGGGAATCCGTGTCGGTGTCTCCGTGGCCGGGAAAATGCTTTACCGCACAAACAACGCCGCCGCTCTGCAGGCCGGATGCCATCTGCAAGCCATATTCAACAACGGTATTGGCCTTGCTTCCATAAGAGCGCTCACCGATTATTGGGTTCTTGGGGTTGGAATTAATATCCATAACAGGGGCAAAGTCTACGTTTATTCCGCAAAGGCGCAGCTGTTTTGCAGTAAGCTCTCCAACCTTAAAGACTTCTGCCGGAGTTTTGTTCTTTGAATAATAAGAAGCCCCTTTTAGCGAAAGGAGTTCCTGTGGCAAGCGCACGATTTTTCCACCCTCTTGGTCTGTGCAGATAAAGGCTTCAAAACCAGTTGTCTCTTTTACAATCTCCTGTATTTCCCTACAGACACGCCTTGTCTGCTCTACACTTCGCATGTTGTCGGAAAACAAAATAACGTTGGAAACGCAATATTTTTTTAGAAAGGCCTTAAATTCTGGGGAAAGCTCCGTACCTGTAAAACCGCAGACAATCATCTGTCCTGCAAGCTGGCGTACGGTCATTTTCTGAACAGCTGCCCTGAGTGCTTTTTCATCAGTCTTTTTTGGAGGAAGCTTTGGCTCTGGAGCAGAAACGCAAGACACAATAAAAAATGCTGCTCCAGTCAACAAAGGCAAAAGTAATGGAAAAATTCTTCGCTTTTTCATTTAGGCAGTATAGCATGATTTGCGGAGTTTTTAAACTGGATAAGATGTTTTAGAAATATTTCTCTACGAACTTTATGTCTTTTTGTTTTTTTGCCCGATATCTTTATTTGCTTTCATGTCATCCAGTGATTTTTGCAAACAGTGGTATTTTCTCCATACCAACAACAGTAAAAACTATTGTCGTAAATCACTATTAGATTTTATATAGTTCTTCCATCGATTTTTAGCAAAATCCTGAATGCCAATTAGCAAATACCTCGCTTTCATATTTTTGCTTTAGTACTATTTGACAAAGCATTTTGTCCCCCGCTTTTTATCTATGGGTATACAAATACCTATTTGGCGGAGGAATGAGCGGTGTTTTTGGCGGCTGCAAAAACGCTATACATAGCGTAGACAAAAATACCGTTTTGTCTATCAATTGCTGGTTGCTCGAAAAAAGAAAGTCTTATTGCGAGTTTGCAAAATGCCTTTTCCATATAAAAGATATATCAAGTTATTTTATTAATACTTTTCAATCTTTATTAATAAAATAATCCAACTCTTTTATATAGAGTTTTTTTTCTTTTATTTTTTGATCTTTGGAATACGATTCATAAGGTGATATAAAATTATAGCAAATACGTAATCTTACAGTATCTTTATCTTCCCAAATTAGCTTTGGAATATCAGCGTCATCATATTTCATTTTTACTGCTGATAATGGTTGGATTCTATTTATTCCATTCATTACTATTTTACCGTCTACCACAATAGAAAAAAAAGTATTTTTGAATGCTATTTTTTCAAATATTGGCCTATAACTATAGAAAATATTAACCTCAGGATTATTATAATATTCTATGTCATCTTCATCATAATTATTTTTTATATTGCAATAATTAAAATACAAAGAATTAGTTTCTTTTTCATACTTCTTAAATAATGCCATATCTAAAACAAAGTGCACATCATATTTATCCAAAAGTTCTTTAAGTGATTTTGTTTCAAGTTCCTTTAAAGTAAGTTCTTTATTTTCTGACCAAAATAATATTTCAGATATTTTTTTATTTGCCTTTTCAGCAAACACATTTTGTCCAATCATTAAAGCCATCATAATGAATAAAATTCTCCTCATATATTTTACTCCACGTTATACTTTGAATAACTGTTTATATATTTATCAAACTCTTTCATTTAGGCAGTATAGCATGATTTGCGGAGTTTTTAAACTGGATAAGATGTTTTAGAAATATTTCTCTACGAACTTTATGTCTTTTTGTTTTTTTTGCCCGATATCTTTATTTGCTTTCATGTCATCCAGTGATTTTTGCAAACAGAGGTATTTTCTCCATACCAACGACTGTAAAAACCATTGTCGTAATATAACTTGCAAGAGCAAAACCAGACGTGAGTATATCAGTATTTGATTTTATATAGTTCTTCCGTTGATTTAGCAAATCTTCCAGTATTCCTTCATCAATTTCAATGCTTTTGTCTCTCCTTTGAGTATAGAGTTTTATCTCTGTTAGTACAAGAAAAATTTATATGTTTTCGTTGACAATACCCCCCCCCACTATATAATTTAAATAAATTCTTTTTTATTATGAAGGAGAAAGCCATGAGAAAAGTTAAATTCGCCTTTGTTTCTTTGCTGCTTTATGCATTCGGTTTGTCTGCTTTTGCAGGGGGAGACTATATTAAAAGCTTTGTTTACAGCGTTGTGGACGACAATCATCTTTCTATTGGTCTTGTTCAATCTCACAAAGAGTATGCACTTGCTCCGGACGTTAAATTCTATGATACGAATGATGAACCCATTGCCAAGATGGATTTAAAAAAGTTGCAGGGGAAATTCGTTCTTTGCCATTATAACGAAAAGAACGAAATTATTGACGTTTACATAATGGCTTCTGAATATTACGGAAAGATATACAGGGGAAAAGGCGTTGATCTAAAAACCATTGAGGGAACTTACCAAACCTTTGGTAACGAAAAGCTCATCATGACCCCATACGGTTCAAGAAACAAGGTTATGTATGACTGTGCCGGGGCAAGGCTTTTTAACGAAAACAACATAGAAGTAGGCAACAAATGGAATATTTATTCAGGCTCAAAAAAAATTAGGCTTGTAATGGAAGATATTGAAGGAAAGCTTTTTCTAAGAGACATTTACATGCTTCCCGCACAATATGACTTTAAAACAAAATCAGTTCCAGAATCATCATCATCAAAAACAGCCTCTGCTGATGATGACGGATGGAAGTCTGACGATGAAAGCGGAGACGGTTGGGACGGCTGGAGTGACGAACTTGATAACGAATTGGAATATACTGTTTACGATGCATACGGTTACCTCAGGGAAATAGACTTTAACCCAGGCTCAATTCAGTTTGCAAGAAAAGACGGCAAGTACAAAAACTTTGGACTTAAAGACACTTTGTTTAGCTTTGACTGCAACGTTATAAAAGAAAACGGTTCAAAGGGTTCACTGCGCGGACTAAAGATTGGACAGTATTGCCGCTATCTTGTAGCAAAATATAAGGACAATGGAGAAGAAATAGTCGTAGAAGTAAGGGCATTAAAAGAAAACACAAAATACGATGCCGACCGTTTTGTTCCAGAAAAACTTACAAAAGCCAAAATCGATGTTGTAGGAACAAAAGGCAAACAAATTCAAATGAAAACAGCTTTCCCAAGCAAAATGATAGACGTATTTGTAGACGAAAACACAAGGTTCTATGACAAGTTTTCACGCCCCACCGCGCAGGAAAAAGTTTTTATAGGACGCTATGCCACTTACTACGAAAAAGACGGAAAGATTTACTTGTACGATGTTTACGGAAAGTATTAAGGTCAAAAGTCACTTCTAAGCTACAAGTTCTAGTACAGCGGTTTTGGATAACTGACCGCCCCTGACAGCGGTATTTATTCGTGCGCTGTACTAGAACATCTGCCCTTCGTTTTTGCATCTTTTGTTAACAAATTGCGTATGTCTTCAAGCTTATTGATGTATCTTTCCTTATCGGAATCAGCGATTTTCCACGTTCTGATAAGATTCTCCTTCCAATCTATGCAGTCAAACGCATTCATGTCTGCACCATTGTAGTTTATGACATCATACGGAGAAAGGCCTTGTTCAATTAGCCAGGGAATACAAGCCGATTCCATGTTTACAACTGCATCCAAAAGATAGGCTTTGTTTTCTTTTACGGGAAGATTCGTTTCTTTTAATTTTTCAACATATTGAGAGAAAAGTTCATCGGAAAAAAAACGCATTACGACAGATATTGCATAAGGTGTTTTTGAAAAGCTTTCAAAAAAATCTTTATCTTTAAAAAGCAGGTCAATAAGTTCTAGTTCTTTTGCGAAGAAGAGGTTTTCTACATTCTCCGGCTTAAAGGTCTTGGAATTTATTTTTCTTTCCGCAGGCATTTCTTTGGTATATTCCTTTAGCAGCTTGCGGACTTCTTCAAATTTTTCGATGCTTTCTTTTTCTTCCTGAGACAAAATATACACTTTGTTTTCTGTGTCATAGGTGCTGCCCATCCTGACAAGTTTTTCTTGCCAGTGTATGCAGTCAAAGGTATTCATGTCGGAGGAGGTACCGTAGTCCACATACTCATACGGTGAAAGCCCCTGTTCAATTAGCCAAGGAATACAATCAAATTCCCTGTTTACAATTGCATCCAAAAGACAATCGGGGGCTTCCATTACAGGAAGATTGGATTTTTTTAATTTCTCAATATATGGCTGAAAAACTTCATCGGAAAAGAAGCGCATTACGACACCTATCGCATAAGGTGTTTTTGAAAAGCTTTCAACAAAGTCTTTGTCTTCAAAAAGCAGATCAATAGTTTTTAGGTCTTTGTTATAGAACAATTTGCTTACGTTCTCTGCCCTAAAATTTTTGGTATCTATTTCTTTTGCCACAGGATTTTCTTCTTTTACTACAGACTGTGCTGTCTTATTTTCTTTGTTGTTGCAAGAAATAACCGTAAGCAGGCATATAAACACAAAAACAAACTTTTTCATAAATTTCCTCATGGCGCACTTTTTTTGTAAATAATAATCTATGCAATTTATATCGTCAAGGAATAAAAAAGGCCTCCGGTTGGGGAGACCTTTGTTTGCGGCAAAACAGAATGTTTTGTTTATGCGGCTGTTATGGCAATTTTTTTGCTTTCGGTTAATGCCTTGTTGCGCGGCATTGTAATGGTTAGGACTCCGTTCTTGAATGAAGCGGAAATCTTTGAGCCTTCAACGTCGTCCGGCAGGGTAAAGCTGCGGCTAAAGGAAGAAGACGTGCGCTCGTGGACAATCCATTCGCTGTTCTTTTTGTTTTCTTTCTTTTCTTCCTGGGTGGAAGAAATTGTAAGAACATTGTCCTTTAGGCTAAGGTCAACATCCTTTTCCGTGAGGCCGGGCAAGTCCATGTCCAAAACATAGGTGTCGCCATTCTGCTTTACGTCAACCTTTGGCATTCCAAAATGTGTCTTGCGCAATTCCGGGAATCCAAATCCGTCTTCAAAAAGTGAATTAAACAAAGCAAGTTCGTTCATAATCTATGCCTCCAAATATGAATTAAGTTTTTGTACGCGGAAGGAGCTTTTCTTTCTTTGTACACTTAACATGAAGCAGATTCCGTGCCAAGTTTTGTATTTTCAGGGAACCTACGCGGGGAACTTCGTTGTAACCTACGCCGCCGTGTAGGGGCGCGGTAGCGTTGCTGATGGCGCAGGTCCCTGAGCACCGTCGAAGGGCCGGAGCCATTAGCAATGGAGGGGGTAGGGGCCCCCGGAACCCCGAAAGGGCGGTGACGAAAGGCCTATCCGGTCGAGTTAGTCAAGGAATGAATGGTAGAGCATTAAAAAGTACCGTCCAAAAAAGTACCATTCAAAACCCATAAATGAATAAAAAACTGTGTCACTTTGACGCAAAACGGTATGCGGAATTTGTAAAAAAAGTGGCATTTTTACCTATAATTTACTCTATAGCATAAAATTTGTTTCTATTATATACTCGTAAGAATGATTGACACTTCCAAAGCAAATTTTAACAGTATCTATAATACGCTAAAGAATGCGCCGGATTTCCGCAACCAAATGTACAACACCATGATTGAACTTATGGACAATCAGGAAAAGCTGTTTGCCAAGCAGGAATCAAACCTGCCGCCCGACCTTGCAGAAAAACTTATCCGCATTAGACAAAGATCTTCCGAGCATCCTGTTTTCCAGCTCTTTAGGGACAACCCATTGGCTAAGGCTCTTACGGAACGCTACAACAACAAGCAGCAGCTCCGCCTTATGAAATACATGACCCGCGTTCAGGACAAGGCCGCGCAAAAAATGCTGGAAGACAAGGAATTTGCAAAGCCTTTTGCCGAGCTTGAAGAATTTGACGCTGTAATCCTTTCCGTAGACATCCGCCGTTCAACAGAGCTTATGCTCCGCGCAAAGTCTCCCCAGTTTTATGCAGAATTCGTAAACGAGCTGAACACCATGCTTATAGACGTGGTAAAAGAAAATTTTGGCATCTACGACAAATTTACCGGTGACGGTCTTCTTGCCTTCTTCCCGGACTTTTATTCTGGAAAGGATGCCCTCATTTACGCGCTTGAATGTGCAGACGAATGCAAGGCTGTTTTCAATTCCATATTCACAAAATATGAGGACGGCTTTAACATTGACCGCAAGATAACTGGTCTTGGTGCCGGAATAGACTGCGGTTCGGTTTACAAGGCTGGTGTGGAAACAGAATACACGGTTGTAGGAAGCCCTGTTGTTTACGCGTGCAGACTTTCTTGCGCCCCGGCTGGCAGCACATACATAACTGTCCGCGCACAGAACAAGCTTTCTTCCATGAACTGCACGTACTTTAATTCCCAGCCAACAAAGGTTGCAATCAAGCACGAAGCCACGGCCTATGCATTCAGCATAACAAGGAAACCCAACGCAAGGCTTCACTTGAACGAGCCTGAATGGTTCAATTCGCCAACGACAAAGTAGCAAAGGGTTTTACCTTATGATTAGTTCGCCATTGGTATTAGGCATTATCTTCTTGGCAGTTGCCCTTTTCTTTTGCACCATTGCATTTATTATGGGCAGGCCGGAAGCCATAAAAAAAACTCCTCTCTTTAAGCCAAGCAGCTTTATCTTTTACCTGATAGGTTGCCTTACTTTTGCGACGGGAATTCTATTTGTTACGATGCGAAATGAACTTTCTAAGCAAGCAATCCAGGTTATTGCACTTGTTTACCTTATCATACTGATTGTCATTTTCTTTATCTTTATTCAAATGATGGGTAGCAAAAAGAAATGAATCCTCCGCTCCGCAACACCTTCCACCATGTAAAGGCAAGCACTCAGTTTAAGCGCGAACACAAGGCTGACTATGGCCGCGAGCAGATAGAAATTCTTTACGAGGACAAGGACATTGTTGTCATAAACAAGCCCACGGGTCTGCTTTCCGTTCCATACCCCGGAAGCAAGGCAAGAACCGCACTTGACCTTCTGGAAAAAATCATGCGCTCAAGGGGTACTTTTTCCGCAGGGCACAGGCCTTTTACCGTTCACCGGCTGGACAGGGACACAAGCGGCGTAATGATGTTTGCTCTTAACGAAAAGATGCAGAAAAAAATCATGGACAGCTGGCATACTATGGTAACAGAAAGGCTTTACCATGCAGTTGCAGAAGTTTCGCGGAAGGCTTTACCGCTCGAAGACTCTGGTCTTATAGACGACCCCTTGGCACAAAATGCCCATCACGTAGGCTATGTTCCCCATGACAAGGACGACAAGGCAAAGACAGTAGCCGCACGAACCCACTATAAAATTCTTTTGCGTGGAAAAACGCATTTTCTTTTTGAGCTTTCCCTTGATACCGGCAAGAAAAATCAGATACGCGCCCATTTGGCAAGCAAAGGCTATCCTTTGGCAGGGGACGAAAACTACCGCGCAAAGACAGACCCTTTTGGCCGCCTTGCCCTCCATGCCCGCACGCTGGAATTTGACCACCCGCTTACAGGGCAGCACATGAAGTTTGAAGTTCCAGAAGATGACGAATGGGCAGAATATGTAAAACATGGAGACCCAAATCCCCAGCCGCCAGTTTGGTCTTTTAAAAATCCCTACAACGCAGAATTAAAGCAGAGGCAAAGGCAAATGGAAAAGGCCCTTGCAAAAAAACAGGAAGGCAAGCAGAATCCGCCACGACTTTCCGCAAAGCAGAAAAGCCGCATGGATTTTATTGCCCAGGGCAAGTTTAAAAGCGGTAAAAAGTAACAGGTTATTATTTTATTGTTAAGGACTCGGCTATTTTGGCAAACGTTTCTGCAAACGAATCGTAATTATCTTCTATAGCCGTACAGGTAAAGAGAAAATATGTTTTCTTTTTATTGCTCTTAACAAACTGAACTTCCTTTATGTCAGCACCATCACTATTGGAAGCTGTATAAACATGGAAATATTCGCCCCTGTCAACAAGATTAAAATTCTTAACAGATGATGAATAGTAATTTTCCAGAATATCCAAATATTCCCCGGTGGTATATGCCTTGTCCAAAGTTTCCTTTAAAAGAGACACGCTTGAGCACACTCCAGTTTTTGAATCAGCTGGGGAGGCAAAATTAAAGATGGAAGAAGAATTTGTATACTGTCCAAGCCATTCCACAGGTAATCTTACCGAACAGTCACTTGTGCTCAATTCAATGGAATCATCAGATATGGCTGAAGGCTTTATTTTGAATGACTTAAAAATGTTCTTATACTCAGAGTAATACGAGTCAAAACTTTCCACAGGGCTTGATCCGGTGATGATATAGGATTTATTGTCCTTGATTTTTATAAACTGAACTTGCTTTACATTCAGGCCATTTATCGTAGCAGTATAGATGTGATAATTTTTCCCTTCCTCAATCATCTTAAAATTGGGAAAAAGAATTTCAAGTTGTTCTTTGCCTGCCTGTAGAGATGCCTTTTCGGTAACATTTTTATTGACAACCCCGGACGTTATGTTGCAGTTACTTTGAAAAGCCTCGCCTTGCTTTTCGGGAGCCAAAAGACATAACACGCTTGTGCCTTTTACAATCCGGAACGAATTCATGGCGCTCCAGCCTTCGGGAACAGATACGGAGCAATCCTTCGTATCAACCGTCATAACATTTTCTTTTGCAAAGACTGCCGCAGAAATAAATGCGATTATTCCTGCCAATACAAACAATTTTCTTTTCATGCAAGCACTATAGCATATTGGGGCAAGCAATGTCCAGTTTTGATTTTAATTTTGACGGTAGTCTTTAGGACGGGAATCTTTAGGACGAGAGTTCTACTTGCTCTACGATTTAGTCTTTGGCTAACTCGACTGAACATGCCTTTCGTCACCGCCCTTCCGCCCTTCGCTATCCGCTCATACCGTCCTGCGGCCGGTACTAAAGGGGCTCCACGGCGGCGTAGGCTGGTCTAACCACTTTTACTCTCCGCTAAGGGCTACAACAGGGTCAAGCTTTGCGGCACGGGAAGCTGGGCTTAGGCCAAAGAAGACACCTACAAAGACGGAAAAAATGAATGCAATAAAGCAGGACTTAAAGCTGATTACAAGGTCTTGCGAGCGCACGTATTCCACGGCAATGCTTATTGCTATTCCAAGAATTATTCCCGCAATTCCTCCCATGAGGGTTATGCTTGCAGACTCAACCAAGAACTGCTGGCGTATGGTGTTGGGACTTGCCCCCAGCGCCTTTCTTATGCCTATCTCCTGCTTGCGTTCAGTAACCGTAACAATCATTATGTTCATTATTCCAATTCCGCCAACCAAAAGGGAAATGGTTGCAATTCCAGAAAGCATCATGGAAAGCGTATTGGTTATCTGGCTAACCTGGTCTATCATTGTCTGCATGGACATAACCCTTACAGAACCTTCCGTTCCGGTAAGATTCTTGCAGTAGGTTTCAAGTGCAGTTGCCAAGTCGGTCGCCTTGTCGGAAGATACAGCCTGAACCATTACCGTGGAAGCGTTGGGATTGGGCGCGATTTTTTTTGCATAAAAGCCCCTCGTTACGTAGCAGCCAGATGCAGTGGATTCCATGCCCGAATTCTGCTCGGCAAAGATTCCTATGACTTCAAAATTGAAGGGCACTTTATCCGCAACAAGCGTTATGTACTTGCCAACTCCGTCTCCGTTTGGAAAGAGGGAAGATGCAACTTCGCTTCCCAATATGATTTTTTGCGTACCCATTGCATCATCGGTTACGTCAAAGCTTCTGCCCTGCTCCACTTTTAGGCCGCAGGCTTCTATGTAACCAGATTCAACCGCAGTGCAGGAAGCGCTTGCACTTGTGTCTCCGTAAGCTACAGTTCCAGAAAGGCTGTTCTTGTACCAAATCTTTTTTATTCCAGAAATATTCCCGAACAAATCATCGCGGAAGCTTTCATTAAATTCTATGGTAACAGCCGCCACACCCCTGCGCATAAAACCGGAACCAATGCTTACCATGTCCAAGCCGGAAGAACCGAATGTATTCTGAATCTGCATCGTGGAGCTTTGTCCCATGCTCATGATTACGATTACAGATGCAACACCAATAATAATACCCAAAAGAGAAAGCACGGTTCTTGTCTTGTTGCGCCTAAAGTTTTGCAGTGCATTCAAAAAATCCTCAAACATAGACTATGCCTCCTGCCCAGCCCCGGAAGGCTTCTCTTCTGTTGAATCAAAAGACTCCGGTTCCTGCTTCTGGTCAGACTGAATCTTTCCGTCAAAAATCCTTATGCAGCGGTCGGACGCGGCACCAACCCTGGGGTCATGGGTAACAATAACAACCGTGGTTCCCTTTTTGTTTATTTCCCTAAACAGACGCATTACCGCTTTACCTGTTTCGCTGTCCAAGGCACCGGTAGGTTCGTCTGCAAGGATTATTCGGGGACTTGTTACTGTGGCACGGGCAATTGCAACACGCTGCTTTTGGCCGCCAGAAAGCTCGTGGGGACGGTGGTTCATTCGCTCGGCAAGACCAACTTTCTGCAAAGCTGCTTTTGCCAACTCTGCCCTTTCCTTGCGATCAACTCCAGCGTAACGCAGGGGCAGCATTACGTTTTCAAGCACGGTCATAGACGGAAGCAAAAAATACTGCTGGAAAACAAAGCCAACGGTCTTGTTTCGGAGTTCAGCCAATTCACTTTCATCCATAAGAGCCGTTTCTTTTCCGTTTATCTTTACAATGCCACCAGAAGGCCTGTCCAAACAGCCAATCATGTTCATGCAGGTTGACTTTCCAGAACCTGAAGGTCCCATTATGGTAACAAATTCACCCTGGGTTATGTCAAAAGAAATGCCCCGTAAGGCAAAGACCTGGGTGTCTCCCATTGTATACGTGCGCTTTACATCTTGCATGGTTATTACGGATTCAGCCATCTTGCACCTACCTTCCGCGTGGAGGCATACCGCCACCCATTCCGCCGCGCATTCCTCCCATACCGCCCATGCTTCCCCTTCTGCGTCCGGACGTTTCAGCAGAACTCTGGGCCTTTAGAACCTCGCCGCCCTTTAGACCGTTTTCTATCTTTACATAGTCAGCAGTGTAGGGGCTTACGGTAACATTTATTTTTTCTCCGCCAGGCACAAGCTGAACAAAAGCCTGTCCGTTCTCTCGGCCAACCGCATAGCGTTCTACAACAAGAAATTTCTCGTCCGGGCTGATTTTTATCTTTCCGGAAAAAGAGAAGTTTGGGAGGATTCCTTCAGGATATTCATCAATGCGAACCTTTGCCTTTACAACAGTTGCACCGCGGGATGTAACCTCACCAATTGCAGGCCAGCTTACGACATATCCGTTAACGGTTTTTCCGCTTAGGGCAGAGAAGGTAAATTCTACGGTCTGACCAACTGCCAGCTTGGAAACATCCGTCTCGGAAATTTCTACGTCGGCGGTCAAATAGGAAACGTCAACAATAGTTCCTACCGAGTCCTTTGCCTCCAGGGAATCTCCAACGGCAACATCTATGTCTGCAATGATTCCGTCAAAGGTTGCGGTAACCTTGCGCTCTTCCACCTTTTGAACAAGGGCATCCCTCTGGGTTTTCATCAGCTGGTACTGGCGGGCAGCTCCTGTAATAAGGGTGGTCTGCATGTCATAATCATGCTTTGCAAGGTTGTATTTTTGCGTAGTGTCATCAAGCTGGATTATTACATCACCTTTTTTTACAACATCGCCCTGCTTAACATTTACGGCCACAACGGTTCCATCGGAAAGGGCCTGGAGTGTCTGCTTCTGGGCAGCGGAAACGGTTCCCGCTATGTCGATTGCGTTTTCATAAATCTCTTCGCGGACTTTATATGTCGTATTGTTCAGCTTTTTTGCGGCAAGAAGTTTCTTTACCAAACTCAAAGCGCCAACAATCACAACCACCGACACAATAAGAATAAGCAAAAGTTTTAACCATCTATTTTTCTTTTTAGCCATAAAATCCCCCTATTTGATTGCCTTAATTTCATCATCACGGCAGAACAAAAGCTTTGTTTCGTCATTGTAAATCAGAAGTTCAATATCGTTTATAAGGCACTGCATTTCATAATTCTCTTTGTTTGCCTTTGCATTCCTGTATTCACTCAGGGTAACGTAGCCCTGCCTGTAGTAACGCTCCTCATCAGCAGCAAGCTTTTTGTACATATCCAGCGACTCTTCGTTGGTTTTCTTTTTCCACTGAATGTCTGAAAGCTGGGTCTGGCGGCTAATCATTTCCGTCTGGTAATCCTTCTCCGCAGACTGAATGTCTATCTTTTCCTGCTCATCGGCAAGCTCCTTCTGCTGATCCGTTATGTTGGCAAGCAAGAATGGCTGTGGGCTAAAGGAAAGGCCAAAGGTGTAGACAGGATAAAAATTGTCGGTTTTAAGCGGCCAAGAGACACCGGCGTTTGCAGTAAGACCCGTTCCGTTCCAGGTAAGGGAAGTTCCCAAATCAACCGTGTCCGAATCCGTACTTGAATTGTCAAAAGTGTAGCCAGCCTTGCCCTTTACCGTGATTTTTGAATCTGCATTCCTGTTAAGGGTGTTGATGTAATTTGTCCAAGTGGCTTTTTCTATTTTTGTAAAGGCCTCTTTGTTGAAGGAAAGAACATCCACCGCTTCTGCCTTTGGAACTGAATCCGGCAAAAATTCCACCGCATCATTACCATTGTATTCTATACCGCACTTGGAGGCAAAGATTTTTGTCTGCCGCTCAAGTTCGCGCTTGTTTATTTCTACAGTGCGCTCCCCGGAAAGAACCTTCATCTCTGCCTGGCGGTATTTTAGTGAACCCGCAATATATCCCTTGGCACGAATTTCGTTAAAGGCAAGCTGGTTGTCGTACAAATCGTTTTCCGCATTAACGATGGATGCTGCTGTTGAATAAAGCGACTTTAATTCAGTGTAAAAATTCTTTTCTGCGGTAATAAGGCCATTTTGCAGTGCACGCTGCGCTTCAAGAACACTGCGCTCCGACTTAAGGCGGGTCACTTCCAGCTTCTGCTTGTTTTTTGAATACAAATCCACGCTCATGTAAAGGGATTTGTTCTTTGTGTCCGTGCCGTCCTCTTCATTGTATTTAACATCGGCTGAGGCTCCAAGCGTAAGGTTGTTCAGCCGGGGAAGGGAAAGTTCTGCGGAAGGTGAAAAACTTATCTTTCTTTTTTCCCCGTCAGAAGTAACGGTTACAGTTCCGCTTTCTATCTTAAAATTCCATCCGTTTGAAATTTTTGTTGCCTTGTCTTCCAAAACCTGATTCTGGAGAGATGCCGTAAGTTTTTTTACGTTCAAATCATTCTGCAGATAGCCCTGCAAAAGATCTTCCGCCTTCTGATGGCCAAAAAGCGGTGCAAGAGAAACTATAAAAAATAGGCATAAAAAGTTAAGTCTCTTCATATACTAATAATACAAATAAACAGGCAAAAAAGTAATACTTTTTTTAGAAACATTATAATTTTCTTATTTTTCGACCAATAGCCTGCCTTACTTGATTATCGTTTTTCTTTATGCTACCGTAAAACCATGATACTTTCAATTTTACCAACATTTTGGTTTTCATCATGGTTTTGGCTCGCAATTTGCGTGATTTGTATTGTTATAGAAGTTTCTACGCTCTCTTTAACAACAATCTGGTTTGCCATTGGCGCTTTTGCAATGGTTTTTATCTCTATGATAGCTATGCCTTTCCAGATTCAGCTTCTAATTTTTACTATTATATCTGTTCTGCTTTTGATTTTTACCCGCCCCATAGCCCTAAAGAAGCTGGCTGTAAAACGCGCCGCAACTAACAGCGACAGTATAATAGGAAAGAAAGTTGCCGTTACCGAAAAAATTACGCCGCTGAACAAGGGTGCCATAAAGGTGAACGGTCTGGTCTGGACAGCCACAACTCAGGACGGAAGCGAACTTGATGTTGGGGAGCTTTGTGAAATTGTTTCTATTGAAGGTGCTACCGCAGTTGTAAAAAAAACTGACTCTGCAAACGCAGAAAGCACTTCAAAAGAATAGACAGCTTTAATTCCGGTTTGGGATTAGGCAAAAAAAATATCCATATACAAAAAGGAGAATTTTATGGGACTTTATGTTGCTATCGCAGCTGCATTTGTAATCATGCTGTTGATTATCACAAACATCAGAATCGTACCGCAGTCACAGGCATACGTAATTGAGCGCCTTGGAACTTACGCTTCCACTTGGCAGACAGGCCTTCACGTAAAGACACCTCTGATTGACAAAATGGCCAACCATGTTTCGCTTAAGGAAAAGGTTCTGGACTTTCCGCCACAGCCGGTTATTACAAAAGACAACGTTACGATGAAAATTGACACCGTTGTCTACATGCAGATTACAGACCCAAAGCTCTACACTTACGGTGTAGAAAACCCCTTGCTTGCCATTGAAAACCTTACTGCAACAACACTCCGCAACATTATAGGCGAGCTTGACCTTGATGCAACGCTTACAAGCCGCGACGTTATCAACACAAAGATGCGCTCTATCCTTGACGAAGCCACAGACCCCTGGGGAATCAAGGTGAACCGCGTTGAAGTAAAGAACATTGTGCCGCCGGAAGCCATCCGTGAAGCAATGGAAAAGCAGATGCGTGCTGAACGTGAACGCCGCGAAAAGATTCTTATTGCAGAAGGACAGAAGCAGTCAGAAATCCTTGTTGCAGAGGGAAAGAAGCAGTCAATGATTCTTCAGGCCGAAGCAGAAAAGGAATCCACAATCCTTAGAGCCCAGGCAGAAAAAGAAGCCCAGGTTCAGCGTGCACAGGGTGAAGCCGAGGCTATCCGCGAAGTTCAGCAGGCAACGGCAGAAGGTCTTAAGATGATTAAGGAAGCCAACATCGATGCCAACGTAATAAAGCTCCGCAGCCTTGAAACAATGGAAAAGGCCAGCAACGGTCAGGCAACAAAGATTATCGTCCCGGCAGACTTCCAGAACTTGGCAGGTGTTGTAAGCGCAATTTCTGCTATTGCAAAGAAATAAAAAAAACAAATGATTAGCTTGAATGAATGGCAATGCTTTTACAAAACCAAACATTCAGGCCAAACAATGGTTTATCAATCGCTTTTATTCTGATTGATACATTTCTTGAATAAAAAGAACCGGCAATCTTATCGCTAAGACCGCCGGTTCTTTTGTTTTAGAAAACTCTCTTTACCAATGCCTATTTCTTATTTCTCTGCTTAGAGACAATATCAAAGATAACAGCCAAAAGCAAAACAAGACCCTTTACAGCCTGCTGCCAGTTCATGTCTATACCCAAAATGGACATACCGTTGTTCAAAACGCCCATGAATATAGCACCGATTACAGCACCGCCAATTGTACCTGTTCCACCGTATGCAGAAGCACCACCGATAAAGCAGGAACCGATAGCATCCATTTCGTAGCTTTGTCCAGCCGTAGGAGCTGCTGAATTAAAGCGTGCGATACAAACCAAAGCAGCAACAGCTGAAAGGAATCCCATGTTTGTATATGCAAACATCATAACGTTGTCTGTGTTAACACCGGAAAGCTTTGCAGCCTTTGCGTTACCACCGATTGCATACAGATAGCGGCCAGGAACCGTGTTCTGTGTGTAGTAGCTGTAGAAGATAACAACCGCAGCAATCAGAACCAAAACAGTAGGAATACCGTGGTGATGTCCCAACTGCCAGCAAACAAGAAGAACAACTACCGGAATAAGAATAAGGCGAAGGATGAAGGAAAACTTGTCTGTTACTTCGTATCCCTTCTTTACCTTTGTTGCACGGCTCTTGATAGAGTAAGCAATCATTACCACACAAATTACTGCGGCAATAATCATAGTTGTTATAAGGCGGATGCGCTTAAGCTGGTCTGTTGCAGGGCCAACCAAGCTTTCTGCCTGTGAAGCATTCAACAGATCCGGCATAAATACTTCCGGAACGTAGCTTGCAAAGAGGTTAAGGTACTTCTGTGGGAATGGTGAAATTGTAAGACCGTCAAGAACGATAAGGGCAACACCGCGCCACAAAAGCATACCAGAAAGTGTTACGATGAACGGCGGAATGTGGACGTAAGCAATAAAGGCTCCGTGCCATGCACCAATCAAAAGACCAACAAGCAGACAAATGATGATTGCCGGCACTATTGGCATCTTGGCATCAACAATCAGCTTACCGCCAATTGCACCAACAAGACAAACTACAGAACCAACAGACAAATCGATGTTACCACCGGTCAAGATACACAGCAACATACCGGCCGCAAGAATCAAAACGTATGAGTTCTGCAGGATGATGTTGGTAATGTTTGAAGGGGTAAACATTGTTGCGCTTCCCTTCAAAACAATCTGAAGCACCTGGAACATAATCATAACCACAACAAGAATAAGAAGCATTGTGTGGTCTTTTAAAAGCTTTTTGGTAAAATTCAATGGGCTTCCCGCTTTGGTATTTTCAGCCATAATTTTCTCCTCTATTATTATTTACCGGACTCAATAATCCGTGTCATGATTTTTTCCTGGGTGGCTTCAGACCCCTTCATCTCACCAACAAACTTTCCTTCGTTCATGATGTAGATGCGGTCGCTCATACCCAAGATTTCTGGCATTTCAGAAGAAATCATCAGAACAGACTTGCCCTCAGAAACCATCTTGTTGATAATGCAGTAGATTTCGTACTTTGCACCTACGTCAATACCGCGTGTCGGTTCATCAAGGATAAGAATGTCCGGTTCAGCAAAAAGCCATTTGCCTATAAGAACCTTCTGCTGGTTTCCGCCGGAAAGGTTTCCAACGTCTTCCTGAACAGAAGCGCACTTTGTATGCATATCTTTTGCCATTTCAACCGAATACTTGTTTTCAAGGTCAATGTCGATTGAGTGGTACTTGTTTACAATCTTCTGAAGGTTTGCGCTTACGGTATTCTTTGCAATAGACTCGCTAAGAATCAATCCGTTACCCTTGCGGTCTTCTGTAACATATGCAAGGCCGTGCTTGATTGCCGACTTAACATCCGGGAAGCTAACTTCCTTGCCGTTAAGGAAAATCTGGCCGCGGATATTGGCACCGTAGCTGTGACCAAAGATACTCATTGCAAGTTCGGTACGACCTGCGCCCATAAGGCCGGATATACCAACAACTTCACCCTTGCGGATGTTAAAGTTAACGTGGTCGCATACCTTAATTCCGTCAAAAATCGGATGGTCAACGCACCAGTCTTTTACTTCAAAGCAAACTTCGCCAATGTGAGGTTCACGCTTGGGGAAGCGGTCCGTAAGATCACGGCCTACCATTGCAGAAATGATTTTATTTTCATCTACCCCGTCTCTTTCCTTGTCAAACGAAGTTACAACAGTACCGTCGCGGATAACAGTAATCGTATCTGCAACATAAGCAACTTCATTCAGCTTGTGGGAAATCAGGATAGAGGTAATTCCCTTTTCTTTCTTAAGCTTAAGGAGCAAGTCCAAAAGCTTCTTTGCTTCCGTGTCATTCAAGGAAGCCGTAGGTTCGTCAAGAATAAGAAGGCGTACATCTTTAGCAAGAGCCTTTGCAATTTCTACCAGCTGCTGCTTACCTACGCCAATGTCTTTTATAAGAGTGTGTGGATTTTCATGGAGACCTACTACAGCCAATTGTTCCGAACACCTTTGGAAGGTTTCATCCCAGTTAATCTTTGCCTTTGAACCGCATTCGTTTCCAAGGAACATGTTTTCCGCAATGGAAAGAAGTGGAACCAGAGCCAATTCCTGGTGAATGATTACGATACCTTTTTTTTCACTGTCTTTTATAGTTTGGAATTTACAAACATCACCGTTATAGACTATATCTCCTTCATAAGTTCCGTATGGATATATTCCGGAAAGAACGTTCATCAAGGTAGATTTTCCAGCTCCGTTTTCTCCACAAAGCGCATGGATTTCTCCGTCCGCAACCTGAAGGTTAACGTTGCTAAGAGCCTTTACAGGTCCGAACGTTTTGGTGATTTGTTTCATTTCCAACAACATTTTTGCCAATTGGAAGCCTCCGTAAAAAATAAAGTCCCTAAAAAAACCGCCCACTTATTCGGCAGGCGGTTTTAACTTTCAGTCTTTTGTTAAAGACTATTCAATGTCTGATGCTTTGTAGTAGCCAGAGTCAATGAGCAATGACTTGTAGTTGCTCTTGTCACCGTATACTGGTTCGCAAAGGAATGAAGGAATGATTCCTGTTCCGTTGTCATAAGTCTTTGTATCGTTGATCGGAGGTTCTGAACCCTTAGCGATAGCATCAACCATCTTTACAACCTGGCTAGCAAGTGTACGTGTATCCTTGAATACAGACATAGCCTGTGTTCCAGCGATCATGTTCTTTACAGATGGCTTGTCGCAGTCCTGACCAGTTACGAGTGGGAAGTTTGCTGCTGTGTAGCCAGCTGCTACGAGAGCGTTTGTGATACCCTGTGCAACAGAGTCGTTTGAAGAATAAACAGCGTCAAGCTTCTTTCCTGCAGGACCGTATCCCTGAGCAGCGATAAGGTTTTCCATACGCTTCTGGCCAGCTTCTGTAGACCAGTTCAAAGTTGCACACTGTGCTTCTGAAGTCTGTCCAGATGGGCAAACGAGAACGCCAGAGTCAAAGTATGGCTTAAGAACGTCAACTGCACCACCGAAGAAGAAGTGGATGTTGTTGTCATCAGGTGAACCTGTGAACAATTCGATGTAAGCTGGATCGTCTGCTGTGCGTTCCTTGAGCTTGAGGTTGTCTACGAGGTATGTACCCTGGATTGTACCAACTTTGTAGTTGTCGAATGTTGCATAGTATGTAACAGCGTCGCTGTTCATGATAAGGCGGTCATAAGCGATAACTTTTACGCCCTGCTTCTTTGCTGTGTCAAGAACACCCTTGAGTGCGCTACCATCGATAGCAGCGATAACGAGGATTGAGTCGCCCTGTGTGAGCATGTTTTCAATCTGGCTTGTCTGCTGAGCGATGTCGTTGTTAGCATACTGAAGGTCTACGAAGTAACCGGCAGCTTCCAGTTCCTTCTTCATGTTGTCGCCGTCCTGGTTCCAGCGCTGAAGTGATTTTGTTGGCATAGAAACACCAACTTTTACCTGCTTTGTCTTATTGCAAGATACGAATGAGAGTGCACTTGCAACCATTGCCAAAGATAAGAATAAACTAAGTACCTTTTTCATAGAAAAAAGCCCCCTTTTCTTTAATTTTTTTCCCGTTTCTAATTCGGATAATTATATATTACACGAATTCCACCTGCATGGATTAGCATTAATCTTGAATTTTTTGTGAATATAAGGATTTTTTTTGCTTTTTTCATAAATTTTTTGCTTATCATCTGGATTTTTTTGTGGTCAAAAAATTACCAAGCCTAGCCGGGCTCGGAGGGGGAGGTACGAAGTACGTGTTCAACATACCTTCGTTGCCAAAAACCGCCCCTTTCTGCTATAATTACCTATTATGAAAACAACTTCTAAACAGACAAAATCCCACGGAACTCTTACCGGAGACAATCACAAGGCTTTGTGGAGCGGACGCTTTGCAGAGGGACCAGATGCCGCAGCCGTAGAATTTGAAACTTCTATCAACGTAGATGAGCGCATGGCTCTGGATGACATCCGGGGCTCCGTAGCACACGCAACAATGCTTGGCGAACAGGAAATCATCAGCAAAAAAGAGGCCGCCCAGATTGTAAAAGGCCTTGATTCTATAGAAAAAGATTTGCTTTCTGGCTCGCTTAAAATAGACTATTCAGCAGAAGACATACATTCTTTTATAGAAGCAACCCTTACCGACAGGATTGGTGAGGCAGGAAAAAAGCTCCACACTGGACGCAGCCGCAACGACCAGATTGCCCTTGACGAAAGGCTTTACCTCCGCCGCGTAATTCCGCTTTTGCAGAACAGAATAATCACGACCATGGAAGCCCTTGTTGCCATAGCAAATGAACACAAAAAGACTCTTCTTACCGGCTACACCCACATGCAGCACGCCCAGCCCGGAACTCTTGCACAGCACCTTTTGGCCTGGACCTGTATGCTGCGCCGTGACTGGGAACGCCTGGAAGATTCCCTTGCACGCATATCCGAATCCCCTCTTGGCAGTGGGGCACTTCAGGGCAGCACACTTCCGCTTAACCGCGAATTTGTTGCAGAAAAGCTTGGCTTTGACGGTGTAACGCTCAACTCCTTGGACAGTGTAAGCGACCGCGACTACTGCATAGAATTTACCTCTGATTTTGCCATGCTTCAGTCCCACCTTAGCCGCATGTGCGAAGAAATTGTCCTGTGGAGCACAACCGAGTTTTCTTTTATGGACCTTAGCGAAAAATGGTCAACCGGTTCTTCCATAATGCCGCAGAAAAAAAATCCAGACTTTGCAGAACTAATCAGGGGACGCACCGGAAAAGTTTACGGCGACCTCTTTAACCTTCTGACCATGGTGAAAGGCCTTCCTCTTGCCTACGACCGCGACCTTCAGGAAGACAAGGAGCCTCTCTTTGACGCTTTAGACACCGTGGAAGCAAACCTTAAAGTTTTTACCGCAATGGTGAGCAGTGCAAAATGGAATGTAAAGAAGATGGCGGAAAGCTGCGACGGGGGCTTTGCAAATGCCACGGATGTAGCTGAATACCTTGTGCAAAAGGGTATGCCTTTCCGTACAGCCCACGGAGTTGCTGCAAAAGCAGTGCGCATGGCTATAGACGCAGGCCTTACTAAAATAGAAGATTTGTGCATCGAAGAACTCCAGCAGTGTTCAGAGTTGATTCAGGAAGACATCTACGAAAAACTTGACCCGGCAGCTTGTGTTGCACAGAGAAAGACCACAGGCGGCCCTTCTCCTGTGACTACGGCAAAACAGATTAAGGTTTTGCAGGCCTTCTGTAAAAAGAACAGAAAGTAGAACATCTGACCATCATCAGATTTGAATTCAAAAAGCACAAATAAAAAAAGCGCGGTCTGAAGCAAACAAACCGCGCATATTATTAAATCGGTATTTTTAACTTTTTTTAATTAAAATGTTTTTCAACATTTATTAAAATACAGTAACAACGTCTCCGTTGGGGTAGTTTTCCTTTACCCAATCGCGTACCTTCTGAGTCTGGAGGGCATTTACAAGAGCCTTAAGAGCTGAATCGTTTTCGCGGCCAGCCTTTGTAACAACGATGTTCACATAAGGAGAATCCTTTCCTTCTACAAAAAGACCGTCCTTTGTTGAATTAAGGCCAACTGCAAGGGCATAGTTTCCGTTTATTGCAGCAGCATCAACGTCTGGAAGAACACGTGGAAGAGAAGCGGCTTCTACTTCCGTAAACTTAAAGTTCTTTGGGTTTGATTCAATAGAAACTGGTGTAGCTTCAAGGCCTGCATCAGCTTTTAGGGTAATAAGGTTTGCAGCCTGAAGCAAGAGCAAGGCACGGCCTTCGTTGGTTGGGTCATTTGGAATTGCGATTGTTGCTCCGTCCGGAATGTCTGCAAGATTTGTATACTTCTTTGAATAAAGGGCAAATGGTTCAATGTGGATTCCGCCAATGTCTACCAAATGTGTTCCGTGTTCAGAATTGAATGAATCAAGATAAGGCTTGTGCTGGAAGAAGTTGGCATCCAAATCGCCAGATTCAACTGCTGAGTTAGGCGTTACATAATCATTGAATTCAATGATGTCCAATTTGATTCCAGATGAAGCAAGGTCATCTTTTACAAGATTCAGCAAACCTTCGTGTGGAACAGGTGTTGCGCCAACTTTTATGGTTACAGAAGAATCCTTCTTTTTGCATCCGGAAAGCAATGCAATTGCAGAAATTACAGCGAGTGCTGCTCCAAATATTTTTTTCATATAAAACTCCTTTTTGGGTAATTCCCTAGTAGATTGGTAGAGAATATACAACATAAACAAATATTTGTCAAGATTTTCAAACAAACAGGAAAAACCAGAAAGAAAAAGTATTCTTTTCTTATTCTGGACGGTACCTTTTACGCTCTACCATGTATTTCCACTCTAATCCGGCTAACATTCCTTTGCGTCACCGCCGTTCCGGGGTTCCGGCTTTCGCCTCCATTGCTAGCGCAACGGGCCAAGGCCCGCCCCTCCATGGCGGCGTAAGTCCTTACCGGTTTGCAAACAGTCATCTTAGTAGGCTCAACATGGCATTTATTCTGAAACCTGTACGTAGGGTTCGTCTATTACAATATCCTTGTAGATTTCTTTTTGACCGTAAGAAAGGTGGGGATGCTTTTTCCCCTTATAGTTCTGGCCCACTTCTATGCGGCGGATTACAAAAAAATTCCATGAGACAGGCGGCAGTTTTGCAAAAGGATCCTTTACGTTGGCAAAATTATAGGCTGCTTTTACGCAGCATTCAAAATAGTCGCGCATGTCATTTCCATACAAAAGGTTGGGGCAACCGTAGGTAATAAGAATGACCTTTCTGCCGGTGTCAGGATTAGCTTCGTCTGTCCTTGTGCGAAAGTTGAATTCCTCTGCGGCAAGATGGGCAATGGCACCTCCCATGCTCCAGCCAACAAAAACAATCTCATAGTCTGGATATTTTTCAACCTGTTCAAAAAATTCCTTCATCACCTGTTCAGAGCCTGAATGCCAAACCTTTACAAAGCCGCCGTGTGCCTTGATTTTTTTTGACCCGTGCTCATAGGATTTTGTTACGAATGCAATGTCGTGTATGGCATCTGCAAAGCTATGCGTGTCTTCAAATATCAGGTAAAGGATTTTTTCGTCATCATCCGCCGTTATGTAGTAGTTAAGAGATTTTCCAATTTCAAGAAAAAGCTTTCTCGAAATGCGGCACCTGTCTGAATATACATCCCATGCCTTTAGCTTTTCCCTACCCTGCCACGCTGAATCCTGCAAATCATTCTGCAATGAAGAAGGCGGGACTGTTGCGCAAGCAGAAAGGGTAAGTGTAAAAAGTAGAATTAAAAATACGGCTGCAAGGAGGGATGCTTTCATCAGGATTATTTCTGGGCTTTTCCAAAAAGACTTTCCCCGCAGTAGCTGCATGTGCCATTGGTTCCAACCCTTATGTGGCTTGTTCCACCGCATTTTGGACATTTGACTTCCACAAAGCCAGTGCCAAAGTTGTCACCGTCGAGTGCATTGTCTATCTTAACGCAGGGTTTTCCTCCAAGCTGAAGGTTGCAGTTTTGGAAATATCCTTTTTTGAACAGAATATCCAACTCCGGGAATATTTCAAAGCTTGGCTTATTCATCTGGGCCGAAAGTTCTTCCGCCGTTACGGTTCCGTCAACATCACTTCCAAAGATTTTTTCGTAGCGCATTGCAGTTGATATTTCGCGATCCTTTTTTTTGCCGATGTATATCGGTATTCCACATGCAGCCATCAATATTATGTAAACCGGCAGAATCTTCATGGATACTTTTTCCCCGGCTAGAGGAAAAAAGCAGCAAAGGACACCCAATGCAAAAAAGCAAATTCCTATGTAGCCCCACTTTACGAATTTGCTGGCAATTGATTCATATCTGTGAACCTGATCCATATTTAAGTATTTTGCCATATTATTCCTCCTGGATTTTTCCATACAAAGGGTTGCCGCAGTAGCTGCACTTGCCGTGGCTGTCTGCCCTTATGCGGTTTGTTGCACCGCAGTTCTTGCATGTAACCTCAACAAAACCTGTGCCCAGCACTTCGTTTCCAATAGCATTGTCTATCTTTACACAGGGACTTTCCCCATTTTCAAGGCTACAGTTCTGAAAATAGCCCTTTGCAAACAGGGTCTTAAGTTCGGCAAAGACTTTGGAACTTGGCCTCTTTAGCTGGGTAGAAAGTTCGTCTGCGGTTATAATTCCGTCGGTGTCGCTTCCAAAGATTGTTTCGTAGCGTCTGGCGGAGGCTATCTCTTTGGACTTTTTTCTGGATATAAGTATTGGTATGGCAGAAGGAATCAGCAGTATGCAGGACATAAACAGGGGATTCGTTTCCTTTTTTTCCAAATAGGGAGCAATCATGGCCTTTTCTTCGTCGGTAAGCTCTATGCTGGAACCAGAAAGAATATCATTTCCTGAAAGTTTCTTTTTTTCATCATTGATTTTGAACAATGAACCCAGTATTCCAATGGCAAAAAAGCAAACAAGGACACAGCCCCACTTCATGAACTTTTTTGCGGACTTAGCTTCTTTTTCAATCCTGTCAAGATTCAAATACCTTATGCTAGCATCACCTACAGCCATTTTTTCTCCATAAAAACTGATTTATGTAAAATTATAACACGGCTTTTTTTTGCTGTCCATTTAAATTATAGTTAGCGTTACCGCCTTGCCTTTATCCTTCCGCTGATAAAAGAACCCAATGCCTGTATAAGCTCAACCATGAGTATGATTACGATTACGGCTGCCGCAAGAACGCGTGTTTCAAAGCGCTGGTAGCCATAGCTGTTTGCAAGCTGACCCAAACCGCCACCGCCAACAACACCCGCCATTGCTGAGTAGCCAATCAGGTTTATTACGGTAAGGGTTATTCCGTCTACAAGGGAAGGCAATGCTTCGGGAATCATCACTTTAAAGATTATCTGCCTGTTTGTAGAACCCATGCTTCTTGCGGCCTGAATTACGCCAACATCCACTTCTTTTAGCGACGACTCTATTACGCGGGCAACAAAAGGAGCGGCGGCAATGCTTAGCGGAACAATCGTTGCTTTTGTTCCTATTGTAGTGTGTACGATAAGGCGCGAAAGCGGGAATAAAAGGATAATCAGAATGATGAAGGGGAAAGATCGCACAATGTTTACAATGCGGCTAAGCACCTGATTCAGCATTGGCTTTGGAGCTATTCCGTTGAGAGGCTCACTTGTGCACAAAAGAATTCCAAGCGGGAAGCCCAAAAGCACGGAAAATATTGTGGAAAACAAAACCATAAGAGCAGTCTGACCCGTAGCAAGACCTACAAGTCCCATTATATCAGCCCAAGATAACTTCATTTGCCTTCCTCCGCATCTTCTACAATAATTCCTCTTTCCTTAAGATATGCAAGCGCTTTCTGAACATTTTCCTTAGAACCTGTGATGTCTGTAATCATAGTGCCTATTTTTTTGCCTGGAAGAGTCTGTATTCCTCCGGCACGGATGTTCAAATCAACGTCCACTTTTTTGCACAAATCGCTAAGAACTGGCCTGTCCGTGTCGCTTCCGACAAAATGCAGGATGTATTTACCGCCGTCCTCTGACCAGCGCAAAATCTGCGGCTGAGCCTGGGTAATGCGGGAAATAAAATCCTTTGTAACAAAAGACTTGGGGCAAGTAAAAACATCGGATACAGTTCCCTGTTCCACAACGCGTCCGTCGTCTACAACTGCAACAAGGCTGCATGCGTCACGCACAACTTCCATCTGGTGGGTAATCATAACCACCGTAAGGTTCATCTTTGCCTGAATCTGGCGGATAAGGTCAAGAATCGACTGTGTTGTCTGGGGATCAAGTGCGCTTGTGGCTTCGTCGCAAAAAAGAATGTCCGGTTCCGTGGCAAGTGCGCGGGCAATTGCAATACGCTGCTTCTGACCGCCGGAAAGTGTGCTTACCGGAGCATCTGCCCTGTCTGCAAGGCCTACAAGGTTAAGCATTTCCTTTACGCGGGATTCTATTTTGTCTTTCGGTGTGTTGCAAATTTCAAGCGGATAGGCAATGTTCTTTGCCGCAGTTCTGGAAGAAAACAAATTGAAGTTTTGGAAAATCATTCCGATTCTTCTGCGCTGGGCAATCAGTTCATTTTTGCCAAGGCTGTCCACCTGTTTGTTACCATAAAAAATGCTTCCTGAATCAGGCTTTTCCAAGAGGCTTATAAGGCGGACCAGAGTAGATTTTCCGGCACCGCTTTTTCCAATTATTCCAAAAATGGTATTGTCTGGAATTTCCAATGAAACTCCGTCTACCGCATTCACAACGCCGTCTTTTGTGGAGTAAGATTTTTTTAAATCATTTAGCTTTATCTGCATAAGACCCCGTGCTTGTTTTATTTACATGTTTATGATAAATTTTTTTTAGTGCTTGTACAAGAGCCCATATTTTTACAAGGAATTCAAGAATGAAAGTAAGTCGCGAAAACTACAGGAAAATGAACAAAGGCTACAATGCAATTTTTGACGGCCTTCAGGAAATTGAAGACATTACTCCGGAAATAAGCATGGCTATGAACCAGGCCCTTAACATTCTGGATGCCTGCCTTGACGAAGTAAAAAAATGCATCGTGGAAGACGATGAGCCTTCAAAGACAAGGCCAGACACATCCGGTTTTACAGTCATTTAAAAGCCAAAAAAAGAATCATCGGTTGCGGCAAAGGGGCTTTTTAACTATAATTAGAACATGCCTAATATAGATTTAGAAAACAAAACAATCCTCGTAACAGGGGCGGCTGGATTCATCGGCTCGTTTTTGTGCAAGAAGCTGCTTACCTCATTTAAGAATATAAAAATCATCGGAGTCGACTGCATAAGCGACTATTACGATACTTCGCTAAAAGAAGAGCGGCTTAAAATGCTAAAGGAATTTGGCAGCCAGTTCATTTTTGAGAAGAAGGACATCGCGGACAAGGCAGAACTCGAGCGAATCTTTACCCACTACCAACCTGCTGTCGTTGTGAACCTTGCGGCCCAAGCAGGTGTACGATATTCAATTGACCACCCGGACAGCTACATTCATTCAAATATTATCGGTTTTTACAATATCCTTGAATCTTGCAGAAATCACCCGGTTGAGCATCTGGTCTTTGCCTCAAGCTCCAGTGTCTACGGCAGCAACAAAAAAGTTCCCTATTCAACAGAAGACAAAGTGGACAATCCTGTTTCGCTCTATGCCGCAACAAAAAAATCCAACGAACTCTTTGCACACGCATATTCAAAACTCTACGGCATTCCGTGTACAGGGCTTAGGTTCTTTACCGTTTACGGGCCAATGGGAAGACCGGACATGGCATACTTCAAGTTTACCAACAAGCTTGTAAAGGGAGAGGCGATTCAGATTTACAATATGGGCGACATGTACCGCGACTTTACTTATGTTGATGATATTGTTACCGGAATCACAAACATAATGCAAAAGACGCCTGAACTTACACAAGACGGGGCTGCCTACAAGGTATACAACATTGGCAACAGTAAGCCTTCCAGCCTGATGAAATTCGTGGAGATTCTAGAAAACTGCCTGATGAACGAAGGAATAATTTCTGAACCGGGAAAGAAGGAGCTTTTGCCCATGCAGAGCGGTGATGTTTACCAAACCTATGCGGACGTAAGCGACCTTGAAAAAGACTTTGGCTTTAGACCTTCAACAAGTCTTGAACAGGGACTTGCCAACTTTGCAAAATGGTATAAGGGTTATTATAAAAAATGAAATACGTTTACGTTTTGGTTTCTTCGCAAAGTGATTTTTACTATGAGCAGTGCCTCATGTCCCTAACGTCGCTCAGGCTTTACATGAAAGAAGCAGAAGTTTTTGTTCTTTGTGACCAAGGGACTGCCAATACATTCAGCGGGAAAAGAGCCGCAATCAAAGAACTTGCAAAAATAATAAGCATACCGTTTGAAGACACAGTTGGAAACACTGAACGCTCCAGGCTTATTAAAACCGCAATTCCAGATTACGTGCAGGGAGACTTTCTCTACATTGACTGCGACACAATAATCTGTGCTGACCTTAGTTCAATAGAAGAATTCCCTTATGAAATAGCAGGTGTACTTGATGCCCACGTCTATCTTGATGAACACTTGCACAAACAAACCTTTGTAAAGCGCGACAAAAAACTCGGCTTTCACGGAACGGCAGCTCTTAACGGCAACATAAACGGAGGCCTTGTGCTTGCCCGCGACACTCCTTATGCAAAAGAATTCTTTAAGGCTTGGAACGAAGCATGGAAATATTCCGCCTACAAAAAGAAAGACATGCACGACCAGAGTGCCCTAAACGAGGCAAATTACCGCACACAAATGAAGGCTCAGCTGCTCCCCGGTGAATGGAACTGCCAGCCCTGCCACGGAGGACTTGCATTTTTAAAAGATGCAAAAATCATCCATTATTATTCATCAGAAATGACTGGCAAAAATTACGAGCCCTACTACAAGCTTGCAGACAAAAATCTTCAGCAGCGCATAAAAGATGAAGGAAAAATTCCGCAAGACATTCTGCAAATGATAATGGAAGCAAAATTCCAGTTTAACAAAGTGCACATGCTCTCGGACAAAAGAATAATCAGCGTAATGCAATCTCCACTTTTGTTTACAATGGCAGACCTAAAAGCGCACATACCCTTTTTGTTCAAATTTTTTGAAGTACAGGCATCCTTTATCCGCAGCATAGGAAAAAAAATCAAGGGTAAAAAATGAGCATAAAAAGATATTCCCCGTCATTTCCAGTTTTTATTGTCCTTGCTATGCTTGTAATGGCAATTATGATTCTGCTGTCACTTAACAGCCGTATCACACCGCAAAAATGCGAGGCAAGCGGCACACCAATCTTGTTCATAGAAACAGAGGGTGGCAAAAAGATAAAGACAAAGGAAAAATATTTAAAGGCTACGTATTCAATTAGCTACGGCGGGGAAACTCTTTCCGGTAACTGCAAAATCCGCGGTAGGGGCAACACTACATGGAAGACCAGGGAACTTTTCAAAAAGCCCTACCTGTTAAAACTGGATAAGGCAGCATCTCTTTTGGGACTCCCGGAAGCAGAGAAATGGGTTTTAATGGCAAACACTGCGGACAAGACATCCCTTCGCAATGCCTATGCCTATTACTTGGCCAAGAATGTTTGGAAGAGCGGCTACTGGACACCGGATGCAAAATTCTTGGCTTTGTTTGTAAACGGACGCTACGAAGGACTTTATGCGCTTACGGAAAAAATCAACATTCATCCAAACAGGCTTGCTCTTAACGCAAAAGAAGGTTCATTTCTTTTTGAAGTGCGCTCGCAAAAAAACAAGGCGTGGAATTTTAAAAGCAAGCAGGGAATTTCTTTTACGATAAAGGAACCCGATGACTTGGGCAACGAGGAATTTAAAAAGCGTCAGGATTTTATTCAGCAGGCGGAAGATACAATTTTTTCCGAAGACTTTGCAGACAAAGAAAAGGGCTGGCAAAAATATCTTGACCTGCAAAGCTTTGCCGACTGGTATTTGATAAATGAATTTACAAAAAACCACGACGCAAGGTTTCAGGCATCTTGCTACCTTTATTATGACTCGGACACAAAAAAAATCTACATGGGACCAATCTGGGACTTTGACATTTCATGCGGAAACATAAGCTATGACGGCTGCGAAAATCCAGAAGGCTTTTGGGTAAAAGAAGAAAGCCAATGGTTCAAGCGGCTTTTTGAAGATCCATTTTTTGCAGACTTTGTAAAAGAAAGGTGGAATTCAAAAAAAGAACTCATAAAAAATTCAAGCGAATGGATTCATACGGCAGCGGAAGAAATTGAAGGGCCCATAATGATTAACGACCAGCTTTGGAAAAACATAGGACACCGCCAGTGGCCCCACGCACCCGGCTGGAAAAAGCGGAAGACCTATGCCGCAGAAGTGAATTATTTTTCGGACTGGGTAACAAAGCGTTTTGAATGGATGGACAAAGCCATAAACACAAGTGAGGTTCAAAAATGAAATTGGCAATAGACTGCCGCATGAGCGGTAAGAGCGGAATAGGAACCTTCTTGGACAGCATAATACCCTTTTTTATTCTAAGCGGAACATCCATTTTGTTTTTGGGCTTACCAGAAAAAAAGAAAGAGGAACTTGAACAAAACCATCCTTCTGCAAGCAAGAACTTTACATTCTTACCATGCAGTATAAAAAATTTTTCCCTAAAAGAAATGCTTGCATTTCCTTCATCCCTGCTCAGAGAAATAAATTCCTGCGACGCATATTTTTCCCCATACTGCAACATCCCGGGCCGCATTTTTTCCAGAGGAATAAAAATCCCGGTCTACACCACAATTCATGACATAATTTTTCTGGACATGCCGGAGATTGCAGGAAAAGCAGGAACTTTTGTGCGCAAGCAAATCTACAAACGCGCCATCCGCCTTAGCAAAGGTGTTTTTACCGTATCTGAATTCAGCAAGGAGCGCATAATAAAAAAACTGGGCTGCAAAAAAAAGCTTACGGTAGTCTACAACGGAGTTCCCCTGTATAACGAAGAAGAAAATTCAGCAGGAGTAAGGGAAAAAAGCAAGACAATACTTTTTGTGGGCAACATAAAAAAGCACAAAGGCTTGGCAACGCTAATACCGGCATTCATAAAATTCCGCGACAATCTGCCCCTTGCCGAAGAAGAAAAACCTCAGCTTCTTATTGTTGGCTCAAAGGAAAATTTTAGAACGGCAGACCTTGAACTTCAAAAATTGATTTCTTCCGCAGAAAAAAACAAGATTGTTTTTACAGGCTTTCTTCCAGACGAAGAACTAAAGCATCTGCTTGCCTCCGCAAAGATTCTTGTTCAGCCTTCACTCTACGAAGGATTTGGCATTCCCCCATTGCAGGCTCTTTATTCAGGGACAAAAGCAATAATTTCGGACATTCCTGTTTTTAAGGAAATTTATGCAGACCTTCCTGTTTGCTTTTTCAAGACCGGAAGCGTGGACGATCTGGCGCAAAAGTTGACCCAGGTTTATTCTGATGACTCCCCGCTTCCAAAATTCAAAAAAATATATTCATATAAAAATACGGCAAATAAAATTCTTGATTCAATTTTAGAGGACGTCAGAGGATAATCTATGAAAGTTGCAATTGTACACGATTGGCTTGTAAATTACGGCGGTGCAGAAGATGTTGTTGCGGCAATTCTTGAATTGTACCCGGAAGCAGATATTTTTACCCTTGTCTACGACAAAAAAAAGATGGGCAGCCACTTTTCAAAAAACAAAATCTATACGTCGCGGCTTCAGAAGATTCCATTTGCAACGCGCCTTTATACAAAACTGCTGAATTTTATGCCCAAGGCTTTTGAAGAATTTGATTTTTCAGGCTATGACTTGGTAATCTGTTCCTCTTCATCATGTGCAAAGGGGGTAATAACTCCGCCAACAGTTCCCCACATAGCCTACGTTCACACTCCAATGCGCTATGCCTGGGATTTGTTTTATGACTACAAAAAACGCAGCGGAAGGCTGACAAGGCATTTTATGAACAAATGGATGCCTGCAATCCGCCAGTGGGATTTTATTTCATCACAAAGAATCGATTCCATCTGCGCAAATTCAAAATACATCTCACGCAGAATAAAAAAATTCTGGAACAGGGAATCAACCGTAATTTATCCGCCTGTAAACACAGATTTCTATTCATACAATCCCAATGTTAAGCGCGAAGATTTTTACGTTTTCTTTTCAAGGCTCGTTCCCTACAAAAGGGCAGACATTGCCATTCAAGCCTGCATAAAGTCAGGAAAAAAACTCGTCGTAATAGGCGGCGGTTCCCAGCTAAAGGAATTAAAAAAACTTGCGGCAAAAAATTCCCTTGTTGAATTTACCGGAAGAATCAGCGATGAAAAAGTAAGGGATTATTTGCAACGCTGCAGGGCTTTGCTTTTCTGCGCAGAAGAAGATTTTGGAATCATTCCGGTACAGGCACAATCTTGCGGTAGCCCGGTAATAGCTTATGGTAAAGGCGGCGCAAGAGAGACTGTTGTAGAAAACAAGACGGGACTTTTCTTTGGCGAACAGAATGCGGAAAGCCTGGCAAAAGCCATAGGGCAGTTTGAAGAAGCCAATTCAGCGGGAACTTTTGATCCGGCAGTAATAGCTGAACACGCACAAAAATTCAGCAGGAGTCGCTTTTCAAAAGAATTCAAAGATTTCTGCGAAAAGACAATTAAGACTTTGGAAAACTTTGGCAACACAACCGGTAACATAACCAAAATGTGACGGGAGTATTAGGTATTTGAACCTTGCCCGTATAGCGGTGATTATTATTTGTTCACGTCCTTAACAATCTCGTAAAGACGCTTGGCCGTATTTTCCAAAGTAAAGCATTCCAAAAGACCAGACGGATTTTCCACAGGCTGCTCAAGAAGCTTGTCAAGATTTATGTCTGGATTGTCAGGGTCAATGTAGTAGGCACAGTTTTTATAGATTTCCGGAAGAGAAGTTCTGTTGGAAATAATAATCTTTGCACCACAACTCAATGCTTCAAGCGGTGGCAGGCCAAATCCTTCAAAATAAGAAGGCAGCACAAAAGCCTTGCATCTGGAAAGGAGAGACTTTACTTCACCGTCATTCAAGTAGCCCGTCATTACAACATTTTTTAGCGAATTCAATTTTTTTAGTTCCGGCGCAACCACGGACGGAATGGGTTTTCCGCTTACGGCAAAGACTTCATTTGGAAAAAGTTCTGCGTGAGCGGCAATCCATTTTAAATTCTTCCTTGTGGAAAGAGAGCCAAGCGTAAAATAATATTTTTTTTCTTGCAACTGGGGCAGCCTTTCAAAAATAGAGTCATCCTTGGCAATGTCGCGGTAGGTTCCAAGGCCATCGTATACAACTTCTATCCTTTGCTCTGGCATTTTGTAAGTCTGAACAATAGTCTTTTTTGTGTATTCGCTTACGGCAATTATTTTTTTTGCACGGCGGGCAATTCTTTTGTACATAAGTACGCTGTAAAGATGAATCAACCGGTCGCGCCTTGTCTGCTTAAAATCGGCAGGATAGAGCTTTGCATAGATGTCGTGAAGGTATTCTATTCCCGGTGCAAAATACGGACATGTGTTAGAAAAGTCAAAGCTAAGGCGGCGGTTCTTTATTACGTATTTCTGAAAATGAATCTGCGTCCACTTGGGAAAGAAATGAGCTTCCGCATCAAGCTGAACAACTTTTATGTTTTTAAATTCAGCAGGACGAAGGATGTTTTTTGGAACAACAAGCTCAAATTCATTTGGGGAACAAATCTTATCAAGATAGGTAACGGTGTCCTGGGCAACACGTTCTATTCCTGTTAAATTTTTTGCCCAAGACTCTCCGTTTATCGCAACAATCTTTTTCATACAAAACCTTAATCGCGTGCGTAAATGTCGCGGGTGTAGACCTTCTGCCTAACGTCATCAAGTTCTGGAGCAAGACGGTTGGAAATTATTACGTCGCATTCTTTCTTAAATTCATCAAGGTTTCTTACAACGCGTGAATTAAAGAATTCATCTTCTTTGAGCACAGGTTCATAGACAATAACCTCTATACCCTTTGCCTTTATGCGCTTCATAACGCCCTGTATTGAAGAGGCACGGAAGTTGTCGCTGTTTGCCTTCATGGTAAGACGGTAAACGCCAACAACCTTTGGCTTTTTTGCTATAATTTGGTCCGCAATAAAATCCTTACGCGTACGGTTTGAATCCACAATGGCGCTTATCAAGTTCTCCGGAACATCCTCGTAGTTTGCGCGAAGCTGCTTTGTGTCTTTTGGCAAGCAGTATCCGCCATAACCAAAAGAAGGATTGTTATAGAAGTCTCCAATGCGGGGATCAAGGCATACACCCTCAACAATCTGCTTGGTGTTAAGGCCACGCACT
>JAGCWT010000180.1 GCA_017961705.1 Treponema sp. | reverse complement strand
GGTGAAAATCTAAACTAAAGTTTGGAAACAAGCCAAGAGGTAAAAATATAAAATCGGGTTCTTAGGGCGTAAGCCCTAAGACGTGCCGAAAAAGGGAGGTGTTAAAGGGGAGGGAAAAAACTCGCTTCGGAGTAGGGTTTTTCCCCTCCCCTTTGTTTGGGGTGCAAGGGGGCGCCCTTGAAAAAAGATTTTTAGCCATTAAAGTGGTCAGATTGCAAATAAAAGCAAAACATGCTATAATCAACCGAATAAGGACTCCTTATGGTAATTGTTTTAAAAAAAGACATAAGCAAAAGCTACAATCTGAATCTTGAAACATTCCTCACCGACCGCGCTTTTAAATTGAATGAAGTTCAGGGTGATGAAGACACGATTCTAGCTGCCGTCGGCAAAGTGTCCATGGATTTAAAACAAGTGGAAAACCTTCCCGGTGTTCAGCGCGTAATTCCAATCAGCAAGCCCTACAAAATGGCAAGCCGGGAATTCAAAAAAGAAAATTCAACCGTAGAAATAAAGAACAACCGCGGACAAATAATCAGGGTTGGCGGTAACCGTGTAGTCTCCGTAGCAGGCCCCTGTGCAGTGGAAAGCCGCGACCAGATTCAAGAAGTGGCACGCCTTGTTGCAAAAAGCGGTGCTGTAATGCTTCGCGGAAGGGCATACAAACCACGCCTCTCTCCCTACAGCTATCCCGGACTTGGAGAAGAAGGTCTCCGCTACCTAAAGGAAGCCGGTGAAAAATACGGACTCCCAATCGTAACAGAAATCGTATCCCCAGAGCTTATCCCCATAATGGAAAACTACGACGTTGACGTATACCAGATAGGCAGCCGCAACATGCAGGACTTTGACCTGCTAAAAAAAGTAGGTGCCCTTGGAAAGCCTGTAATCCTAAAAAGAGGCTACACCGCAACGCTAGAAGAATTCCTCATGTCTGCTGAATACCTTCTTGCAAGCGGAACCGACAGAGTCATTCTTTGCGAAAGGGGAATCCGCACTTTTGAGCACGCAACACGCAACACCTTGGATCTTAGCGCAATTCCAGTCCTTCGTTCGCTAACACATCTTCCCATAATCGTAGACCCCTGCCGAGCAATCGGTGTAAGGGACAAGGTTCTGCCAATGGGTTTAGCCGCAATCGCTGCCGGTGCAGACGGAATAATGGCAGACGTCCACCAGGAACCGGAAAAGGCAATGGCAGGCGGTGCAGCGTCCCTTCTTCCAGTTCAGTTTGACAAGTTGATGCACGACATAGAAGCCCTTGCCCCCGTAATGGGAAAATCCGTAGCCCACATTCACGAAGCCGGTGAAGCAAAAAAACTTATATGTGCATATTCAGGAAACCGCGGTGCCTATGCAGAACAGGCAATCAGCCGCTACTTTGATTCATCAGAAGCAGAAGCAAAAGCCGTAGATTCCTTTGCAGAAATATTCCAGCAGGTAACAGACGGAAGTGCCGACTACGGAATGGTCCCCGTTGAAAATTCCCTCGCAGGAAGCGTCTACCAAAACTACGACAACTTTAGCCGCTTTGAAGACGTAACAATTATTGGAGCCGTAACGCTAAACATACGCCATGCCTTGCTGGGTGTAAAAGGAAGCAGTATTGCAGACATAAAAACCGTTTCCTCCCACCCCCAAGCCTTAAGCCAGTGCCGCAAATTCCTTAGCGGACACAAGGACTGGAAGCAGGTGGAAGCCGTTTCTACCGCCACCGCCGCAAGTGAGGTTGCAGAAAAAGCAGACAAGACAAGAGCCGCAATCGGAAGCACCCAGAATGCCGCCCTCTACAAACTGGAAGTCCTTCAGGAAGACGTAGAAGACGACCCGCGCAACTTTACCCGCTTTGTGGTAATCCAGTCTGTCCAGAAAAAGCACCTCCGCGACCTTAACGTAAGCCCCAACATGGCAAGCTTCATCCTAAAAACCCGCAACGAGGCTGGAGCCCTTTACCGCGTGCTTGGAATCTTTGACCGCCACCGCCTTAACCTTACCCGCATCGAGTCACGCCCAATCGAAGGGGAATCCTGGCGCTACTGGTTCTACATAGACGCAGAGCTTACAGGCATTAGCGAAGTTAACACATACGTTAACACAATACTTGCAGAACTTAGGGATAATACCGAGGATGTTCGCCTCCTGGGTATTTACTCAGAAATAAAATAAAAGACAAGTCCAAACTGATAAGGAGTTTGATATGGAAAAAAAATACGTTTTGTCTGTTCTAGTGGAAAACCATGCCGGTGTATTGAGCCGTGTATCAGGCCTTTTTAGCCGCCGTGGCTACAACATCGATTCCCTTACCGTCTGCGAAACCCAGGACAGTATGCGCAGCCGCATGACCATCGTTGTCCGTGGAGATGAATATATCCTTGAGCAGATAGAAAAGCAGCTTTCAAAACTCGTGGAAGTAATCTCCATCGAGCACTGTGACCCGTCCGCCACAACCCAGAGGGAAATGGCACTCATCAAGGTAAAAGCCGCCGGAACAAACCGCGCCGTTATCATCGAAACATGCAATATTTTCCGCGCCCACATCGTAGACGTTGCAGAAGATTCCCTCATCGTAGAGGCAACAGGTAGCGAAGACAAAATTTCTTCCCTTATCCGCCTGCTCGAACCCTACGGAATCCTTGAACTCTTAAAGTCAGGCCTTACTGCAATGGACCGCGGTTCAAAGGTAATGAACTAATTTTTTTGAATACAGGGGGGGAAAGTCTCCCCCTCGCTCCAAAGGCAAGTCGCTCCACAAATGCCAAAAGCGGCAAGTTCACTAAGTGAGCGACCGTCACCCTGAACTGCTACGCCACATTCGCACGCACTTGCTACGAATGTGGATTCAGGGTCTGTGCCAATACAAAATAAAGTTCCTTACGACACGCCGCTTTAGTCATTTGTTCCGCTTTGTTGCCTTTTCCGCTACCCCCTCTGCGGGGCAATCTCTTTGCAAAGCCCCGCAACGCCCCAAAAAAAAATTGTAAAACCTATTGACTAAATTACTGTGTTAGTGTATGCTAACCATGAAAGTTAGCGTTTTCTAACTGTAATAAAGGCGGAGGTCATCCTTACACACAGCCACTAATCCTCCGCCTTTATTTTTTCCCCTCTTATGCCCCCTAGCTTTAAGACTTTTGCATGAAAATCGAAAAACTAAAAAGAAATGGCATTCTTATAAGTGTTCGCACTTTATGTACAATTTGTTTTGCAAAGAACAGTCAAAATGAGATAGTGGGACGTAGGAAAAAAGCAAGGAGGGACCCTTTAGGGAGGATTCCTTGATTTTTTCCGTTACTGGGACCCGCTAGCTCATTTTGACTGTTCTTTTATTTTCTTTTCACTTTGTTTTTTCATTTATTGGGTTATAATTAACTTATAAATCAATTCTAGCAAACAGGAGATTGTAAATGAAAAGAAGCTTTATCGTACTAACTGCCCTCGCTCTTTCTTCCGCCGTAATTTTCGCTGCCGGAAAAGGCAATGAAAAAAAGTCCAAGAATGCAAAGAAAGCCAAGGCTCCGGAATTTGTAAGAGTGGAAAGCAAAACCTTCATCATGGGAAACAATGAAGAGCACGAAACAGAACACGAGGCTTGGGTCTCCGAATTCTTTATCTGCACCCACGAAGTAACCCAGGAAGAATACAAGCGCCTCATGAAAAAGAACCCCAGCAAGCACAAGGGAAAGAACCTGCCCGTAGAAAACGTCTCTTGGTATGACGCAATCGAATACTGCAACAGGCGCAGCTTGGAAGAAGGCTATACTCCCTGCTACACGGATGGCTTTGAGTATGACATCTGCGCGGACGGCTACCGTCTCCCAACCGAAACCGAATGGGAATTTGCAGCCCGTGGCGGAAAGATAAGCAATGGCTTTACCTACAGCGGAAGCGATGACGTAGAAAGCGTTGCCTGGTATATGAATAACAGCGGTAACAAGCCCCACCAAGTCATGACAAAAGAAGCCAACGAGCTTGGAATATACGACATGTCCGGCAATGTTGCAGAGTGGTGCTGGGACTGGTACGGCAACTATCCTTCCAACCGCGAAGACATTGACCCCACAGGCCCATCTTCCGGCGAAAGAAGAATTCACCGCGGTGGAAGCTATGGCTACAGCATAGACAACTGCTCTGGAACTTTCCGCAACTGCGACAGCCCTGACTACACGGGTTCAGGCGTCGGGTTCCGTGTGGTACGTTCAGGTCCAAGGGGATAAGATACAGACAGGAGGAAAATGAAAGTGGAAAATGGAAAACAACTGGGCAAAGCAAAAATTTATGACATTCATTGTCCTTCCTGCGGTGCTCCCGCATATTACGACATTAAGTCACACTTTTACAAATGCCACTACTGCGATGGCAAGGTCCAGGTAATCAAAGCCTTGGAGCAACATAAAGGATTCCGCAATATTCAAAGCCAGAAGATGACGGAATCACGTACCCACTTTGACTTGCAGAAGGCAGAATGTACAGGCTGCGGAGCAGAACTTGTTTTTGAAAAAGGAGATGCGCTTGCGAACTGTGCCTTTTGCGGAAGGTCTCTTGTAAGGGGAGAATTTCTGAGTCTAGAAGGCATACCGGAGTTTGTGGTTCCTTTTTCAATAACAAAGGACGAAGCCCAAAACATTCTGATTGACTGGTGCAAGAAAAACCGCTTGAAGAAATGGGCAAGACAAGTTTTAAAGAATGCTGACAAGCTGACCGGCTGCTATCTTCCCTACGTAGTGTTGCGTGGGCCTGTAAAGGCATCTGTTCACCGTAAAGAGAGCCGCAATGAATACGAATGCGGTGGCTTCATAGACAATGTTTTTATAAATTGTTCTAAAAATCTGGATAATCTTCTGCTTGACGGAATGGAACCCTACGATATTGATGGGCTCAAGGAATTTGATTTTGCCTATGTTGCCGGGCATCAACTTAAAGTACGCGATATAGATGGTGACACACTTGCAATGCGCATAAGGGGAGAGATCAACGAATACTATGATCCGGTGATAGAAAAAACTGTAGAAACCAAAGCCGTCTACACAGAAATAGAAACAAATGAAATGCTTCATATGCCGGTGTCGCTGCCTGTCTATTATCTTGACACAGGAGACTATATGGTGGCGGTCAACGGACAGACTGGCAAGATAAGCGTTCGTTCTTCTAGCTCAAAAAAATCCTATTACCTTATAAGTCCCTGGTGGTTCAAGGGCATATTGTCTGCCGCAGTTGTGTTTGCTCTTTTGTTTCTGTCCATGAAGTTTTTTGGTGCGAACTTGGAAACGATTATCGCTATAGCCTTACTCTATGTTCCCTTCCAACTTATTGTGCTTCTTATGGTCTACAAAAACAGCGGAAAATATGAAAATTGGTTCAGCCTTGACTATAACATTACCTGCAAAAACTCCACGTCAAAGGGCGGTCCCTACGTTAGGGAAGGTGGCAAGCTAATGCAGTCAAATAAACAGCTTTCTCGGACGGTGCCAAAGCCTGTGTTCTTTATGGACATTGAGGGCAAAAGAACTCCTGTTGCAATAAAATTCAAGTCGTTTTGGAGAATCATGCAAATGTTCTCCGCTGTAGCATTCGTGATTTTCTTTCCCGTAATCCTTGCCCTATTTTTTAACGGCTTCAATTTTAGAAAAATTGAATTCATCCCATCCTCACTTTGGTTCATCCTGACTTTGCTTGTCCTGCCTGTAATCCTTATAAAAGGCTGGTGGATTGAACTGTATAACAGGCCGTGGATATTCATCTTAAAAGAAAACGGAAAGAAAAAGCGCTACAAGCCTGTAAAGCATCCTCTTCTGGAAAAATTGTTCAGCGGCTTTAAGGTTGGCAAATCCTCAAAAAAAGGCAAAAAACGCACGGCAGAATCAAATTATGACAAAAAGGCAATAGCAAAGTTCTTCCTAAAGTTGCTCTTTAAACCGCCTGTCTGCTTTGCTGTCTGGGGCGCAATCGCATTCTTCTGTATCATGGTTTATTATACGGCAGGCTTTACCTTTGAGTAGAGAATGGAAGGCAGGGAAAAGCTTTTGATAATACTTAAGGGGGCAACTGATATGCAGCTTACAGGAACAGAAGGTAAGCGCATCTCAGCTGCCATCGCTTTGCCAAAAAGGCGTGTCATTTTTAAAAGCTGAACTTTCCTCCCACTGTAATGCAGCTAAGGCTTTTGTATTGACCGTAACTGCCAGGCTTGTCTTTGTCTGGACCGGGAACAAAATAATTCATTCCAAGGTTAAGGCTAATCTGGTCGCTAACGGAATATTCTGCCTTTGGCTGTATTACCCAAGACCAGTCGTTGAATTCCATAATTCCGCTAAGGCTCAAAGTTAGCGTATCGTTTAAGACGCTTTTTTCTATGCTAAGCGTTGCAAGGTGAATGTATGAATCGCGGTCTATTTCTTCCGTGTCGCCAAAAACATAGTCGGCATAATATTGGGCTGTAAAAGTCCATCCGTATGGCATCCAGTCAATTCCTGCAAGGGCAGTAACTTGGTTCCGCCTTACGCTTGTAACAACTTCGTCTGCTTCAAGTCCGGCCGCAATCTTTGCCGCATTTACCGCCTCTGCCTCTATCTGCTTTTCTGCGCAAGTGGAAAAATACCTCTTTGGAAAAAATGCCCCTTCAAGCCTTATTACTGTTTCGCCAAGCGGAATTGCAGCGTCTGCACCTACCATTGCCATTCTTTCGTAGTTTGCGCTAAGATTTATTCCGTCAATTCCACTGCTGGAAAATTCTGCGGAGTATTTTAGAAGCGGCTCATCATCCCAACCGTAGAATCCGTAAAGCGAAAAATCTGCGAAGGGAAGGTAAGCGCTTATCTTTGCCCCGTATTCCGAGTTGGAGATTTTGCTTTCCGGAAGTTCTATGTCGCTGTCTGAAAATTCCTGAACCATTGGCGGAATCAAAATTTCTTTTAGCGGGTTTCCATCTTGAAGGGGAAGGGCTGCCGGTGTAAAGATTGGAATAAAGTATGCGTCCGCCGTTCCCCAGTTCCAGTTGAGAGAAAGACGTGCAGTATCTATTCCAAGCCTGCTGTCTGCGTATTCTTCAGAAAGAAGTGCCGAAAGATCTTTTGGACAAAGAATGTCGCAAACCGTAAGTCCGTCTGCTTTGCCCCATGAAGAAATTTGCCTTCCAATGCGCATTGACCACCAGCTTCCGTTGTAGTCAAAGTAGGCTTCTTTTAGCTTTACACCAAAGTTCTGCTCACCGCTAACAAAGTCGTAGCTCGAAGAAATGGCCTTTAGTGCATCGTATGTAAAGTCTGCCTCTGCCTTGAGTGATGAGTCATCTTTTGAAACTTCAAAGTCTGCCGTAAAAGTTGTCTTTGCTTCTATAAACTTTCCCCTCTTGTCTTCATCCTTACTTGAATCCTTTGCGGGAAGTCCAATGGCATTCTTTGTTTTTAGGCTTCCACCAAATGTAACTTCCTGCGAAAAGAAAATTCCCTGCATGGAAGCAGCAAAGAGCATAAGTATAAAGATTTTTTTCATGGTGAGCATAACCTCCTTTTTTAAATGAACTCAGTACGGATTGGAGGGTGCGCAGGATTGCCTCCAACCCGCAGAAAGAAAATTCCTAGTTTCTTTCAAGTGCGCCCTGGGTGAACAAATTGTCCGAAAGATCAAGGCCGAATACGATGTTGGTCATTTCGAGCAGGGTAGAGTGTCCTGTCTGAACATTCGTCATGTTCATCTTTTTTGTTGTCCAGAAGCCTTCAATTTTTTCTATGCCGGAACACACAAGCTGTCTTTGCAGCATGTCCTGCTTGTCGTAGAAGTCTGCCTTTGTCATAATAAAATTGTCCTTGCGGATCCATACTATGTAGCGCGGATTTTTTACAGTCTTATCCTTTGCCTTGCATTCAACTTTGTAACATGCAAATCCTTCTGCGTTTTCTTCGCCCAAGAGCTTGTATGTGTAGTCGTCAAGGTCGCGGTCGCTGCCAACGTCATCGTATGTAAAATCCGTTCCCATAAAGTCATCGCCCTTGGAAGTTCCAGAAATGCGGCGAACCTTTTTCATGGCTGGCATGTAGAGCCAACTGTCTGATTCTTTTCCTGCGGCGTCATAGTCAAAGGTAAGGTAGCTTACACCGGCAACATCCTTTGGCGTTGTAAAGACGATTAAATTCTTTTCAACGTCTCCGTAATCTTTTGTCTTCATTGTAACTTCGCGGACACGGGTCTTTCCCTTTTTGTTGGTAAGGGTCATAGTTGCCTTGTAAGACGAAGTCTTTGGTGAAGGAACCTGGTCAGATTTCTTCATTACGTCGTAACCGCTCAGGCTCTGGGCGTAGGCACTTGAAAGAATAATTGCTGTGGCTGCAAAAAGAGAAGCCACTTTCTTGATTGTTGATGTTTTCATATAAAACCTCCTGCTGTTATTTGTTAGCTGTATGCAACTATTAAACAGTTTTATGTTGCTTACGATACAATTTTTTTCTCTTTCCCAAAGGGCTTGGTAAGGAAAATCAGTACTGGTGTTAGCGTGTAGTCTGCAATGAGCGCGCTTACCAAACCGATTATGCTAAGGTAGCCAAGGCGGGCAAGGCAGTTCATAACGCTAAAGGAAAGTACAAGGAACATGGAGCAGAGTATGATTGTTGTCATTCCCATTGTCTTTCCAATTTCGCGGTAGCTTGTGAGCACTGCATCTTTGTAGGACAGACCTTTTTCAAAGTAGAACTTGATGTGGTTGGTAAAGTGGATTGTGTCGTCAACTGCAATTCCCAAAATCATAGGCATGGTGGTCATGGTAATCATGTCCAGGCTTATTCCAAGGTAGCCCATTACTCCTCCAATCATAATTACAGGAGCGATGTTTGGAATCATTGCGATGAGACCCGTGTGCAGGCTGCCGAATGCAATCGTCATAAGTGCAAGAATAAGGATGAATGAACCAAGGAAAGACTTAAGTTCTCCCTTTACAAGCTTTCCGTTCATTATTGCATAGTTAACAACTTCGCCAACAACGCTTGTTTTTGCATCAGGAAAAACTTCCTCTGAATAAGACTTTACCAAGTCCAGCGTTTTTGTAATCTTATTTGCCTCGTAGCCGTTCATCTCTACATGAATGTATGCGTTGCGGTAGTCGTCGCTCACCCAGTCGTACAATTAGTCTCCGCCAGAAATTTCGTAGAGGAACATTTCCTGCGTTAAAAGATCGTCGTCTTCTGGAATGGCATACGCTTCTTGTGAATCTTCGTTAAGGGTACGGTTCATCTCCTTGATGATTTTTGTGATGCTTGTTACGCGGGGCTTGCTACCGGAAACCTTTGTGGTGTCAAGGGAGCCAAGCTTTTGCGAAAGGACGTCCAGCCTTTTTACCGCATCGCTTGACTTGAATGCATCTGCATCTTGGTATTCTATAAGTACGTTGTAGGAATACTGGCTGCCGAGTTTTCCCCTTAGTATGGAAAGAAGCCGCTTTACAAAATCCGTGCGTTCACCCATCATCTCGGTGTAGTCCATGTTCACCTGGGTGCGTGGAATTCCAGGAATCATTCCTGCGATTACCGCAAGTGAAAGTATAAGTACCAAAACGCTTCTTCGGATTATCCTTGAACCTGCCTTTTCTACCGCAAGGTCCGTTTTTGTAGCACCTTCCATAACAGCAAGGTCGGATGCAGAGGCCGCTTTTCCATCTTTTCCGAATGACATGAAAATCGGAATAAGGATCATAACGTAGACATAAACCGCAAAGACGCAGCAGGCAGAACAGCCACCCACCCATCTAAGGGGTCTTATGTCTGCAAAGAGGAAAGATATGAGTCCCGCAACTGTTGTAATAACCGTAAAGAAAATGGGCCAGCCGCTTTCTTCCATTGAGTTAAGTACGCTTTGCTTTCTGTTTCCCGTTCTGCGGAAGTGCAGGCGGAAGGAGTTTACGTAGTGGATTGCATAGCCTATGCTTAGCGCCATGGAAAGAAGCACGGGTAGGGCAATCATCTGGTCGTCCCCCTGAATCTTAAGCCATCCGTTAAGCCCCAGAACGCTTCCTATTGCACCGACCGTTGCAATGCAGGGAACGATAACGCCACGAAGGCTACGCATAAAAATAATAAGGCAGACAATCATCACAATAAAACCTATGCCGATGCGGATTGAAATTTCCCTTGCTGTAACTTCGCTTTCCTCGTATTCGGTGTAGCTTAGTCCTGTAGGCTTTATGGTGAATTTTTCCGACTGGAATTCCGGGCTGGTAAAAATTGCCCTTGCAGGCGTAACAATTTTGTTCATGGCCTGTGTCATTGGCTCGCTGTAGTTTTCAAGCTGGAGGACAATCCATGTTTCCTTGGCATCGTCACTGACCAGACTGTTCACAAGCGATTCCCTGCTGAGTATGTATTTTTTCTTTTCCGCAATTTCTTGATCGGAATAATTGTTTTCGCAAAAATCTTCCAGAGGGCTTATTATTTCAAAGCCTTCTTCGTTTCCCTGGGGAATAGAAAGTTCTGTTAGCGATGTTACAGACTTTGCATACGGCACTTCCGCTTCCAGCCTTTTTCCTATCTCGTCTATGGCCTCAAGAACTTCGCGGTCAAAAACATCGTCGGCTTCTATGAGGGCCATTACGCTGTCATCCGCTCCGAACATGTCCTCAAATTTGTCCTGGGCTATCTTGATGTTGTCCCAGTCATCAAACCATTCCTCTTCGCTGCTTGAAAGGTCCAGGTTTCTAAGTCCAATGCAGCAGAAGGCTGTTACTGCAAAAATGAGGATCAGAAAAATCCATCTGTGCTTAAGCTGGAATTCTCCAAGTTTACGGAAGAAGTTGTTTAATTTTTGAATTTTCACTTTTTTCCTCCTGTTGAGTTTTTTATATTAGTTATAGCTAACAATGTTTGTGTTACCTATTTCTAACATAACAATGTTATGTTTGTCAAGTGCTTTTGTCAGTTTTTTTCTACAGCAGTTTAAGCCTTCGCCAGATTGTAGCAGCACGGAAGGGAATCCTGGCTGGGCATGCAGTGACCGAACTCAGTAAAAAATGGCCTTCCGTTCAAATTCAAAAAAATAGAGTCAGATGTTTTCGTCAAAGAGGGTGCACCAGCCGCCGACAAGGTAGTGCATTACGGAGGGAAGATGTTTTTCTGCTTCCTTGAATGTGGGGATGTTTAGGACAAGGTTTACAAAGCAGTTTATCTGGGAGTTTGAAACCATGCGGAGTACGAAGGGCTTTATCTTTTTTTTGCCGTGGGACTTGCAGTAGCTGTCTGCGATTGATTTTAGGTGCTTGTAGTTCCAGTCAACAAAGGAATTTATGCAGCCTTCCCATTTTGTTCCCTGGGATTTTTGCACGATAAGAATGAATTCGTCGTAATGGGAATAGAGGTAGCGGAAGATTGCAAGTGCCGTTGAAAGGTCGCCTTTTGCGCTGTCCTTTGCGTTTGCCTCGTGAACTAATGTCTGCATAAGAACCGGGCCGCTGCCGCTAAGAAGGGAATCCTCGTGTCTAAAGTGTTCAGCCAAAATCTGCGTGGCATGGTCAATCACCGGCTTTACGATTGAGTCAAATAGGTCTTCTTTATCGCGGAAGAAAAAATAGAGTGCCCCTGTTGTGACACCGGAATTCTTGCAGATTGTGCGGAGGGATGCTTTTAAAAATCCATTCTGCATGAATTCTTTTTTTGCGGCTTCCAGTAATTTTTCTTTTGTTGAACCATCGGAATATTTTGGTGGCATGATAAAAAGATAATACCCTTGTCAAAAAAAATCAAGGCAAATTTATAATTCTGAGCATCTAATCCATTTTTCTTCAAAGAGTGACCAGGCATTGTTTTCTATTAGGGCATTTCCTGTGCGGAAAGATTTTATTCTTAATGGAAATTTTTTGCCCTCGGAAACTTCTTTTGGAAGCGCAAAGTTTTTGGCACTGTCCGGCTGGACTTTTGCAAATGTTATTTTAAATTCAAGGGTCGTGCTTTCTTTTTCCAAATCACTTCCTGTGGTGATTCTTAGCGGAAAGAAAAATTCTTTTTGGCAAGAAAGGCTTTCTTCTAAAAAAGAGGGCTGGCCGATGAATGCATTTTTTACGGTGCGGCTTTTGAAAATTGAATTGAACTCTTCAGCGGAAATTGAATCTTCTGCAAAGGCCCAGAGAGGGAAGCTTGGAAAGAGGGATATGCCTTTGCTCTGGTTTTCCATGTTGAAGTTTTCTATAAATGTTCTTGCATAGTTACAGATAAAAAGCTCGTTGTCCTTTTGAAGTGCTATTACATTCATCATGTAAAAACTATAGAGTAAATTCAAAAAAAAGTGTAGTATGTTGCCATGAATAAAATTACAAAATATCTTCTTGTTGGTTCTTTTGCAGTTATGGCACTTTGCCTTTTAATTTTTTGCTTGGGAGCTGCTGGCAATTCTTCTGCCAACTTTTACGCTTCCCTGGAAATGAATGGGGAGCATTTTATACCCTTAAACAAAAACGCCCAGTCGGCAGAAGTGAGCTCTTCTTCCAAGCCCTACATGTTTTATAAATTTACCGCAAGGCAAAAAGATTTTATTGCTGAATACAAGAGGCAGAATGGAGGTGCGGCTTTGCAAGTTCTTATTGAAGCTGCCTCTGCAAAAAAGAAGTCTGATGACGGCCGCTTTGAATTTGGCTTTTTGTATGAAGATGATTTTCTTTCCGAGACGGAGCTTTGCCCTGAACTAAAGGCAAGGAATTCTGTCAAGGGGAAGTTTGAAAGCCTTGTGGAAAATAAACTGAGGCTTTTATTCTGCATGGAAAAAGATGGGGCACTTCCCAGCGGTTTTTATCTTTACGGTGACCAGGCATTTTCTTTGGGAGAGGTAAAACTTTCCGAGGCAAAAATTGGCTGGTCAAAATTTTCTGGAGGGCAGGAAAAGGTTCCTCTCTTTGCATTTGGACCTGACGGCGGTTTTGTGGATTCATCTTTTTTGGCTGTAGACTTTTCTTCTGCATGGAAAGTCTTTGCAAGTTCCAATTCTTTAGGCAGTCTGCTTCCCAAAGTGGAACTCCAGTTTGCACCAATCGATGATGTTGGGACTCCGGACGATCCAGTTACCTTTCATCTTAGGGTGGGAAATGAAGTCTTAAAAGTAATCAGGGCAAAGAAGCTTCCGCTTATGGTAATCCAGTGCTCGTCTTTGCAGGAGCCATTTTCTTCTTACGAGTTTATCCGCGGTGCAGACATGCTGCTTTCTGTTTTTATGAGTGCAAACGATGTGTCTCTTTTGCCAAGCAACGGAATTGTGCTTAAGGGCTTGCCAACAGACTTGGGGCTTGTTACGGACTGGCCGCAGTATAACTGGAGACGTAGCGATTACGAACTTTACGAGTGGGCAGAATTTCCCGGAATAATATTTTTTGACTTTGCAAATTCAAAGATACAAGATCAGTTTTTTACCCGCCTTGCGTATTTTGTGGAAAAGGAAGGCTACAAGGGCACTTTTGTGGACGATGAATTCATTCTGAACAATCACGGTTACAATGCCCACGACTATGGTGCTGCAAGCCTTGCCAAATTCTTTACACAGGCGGAAAGACAAAGGGTAAGGCTTAACGACTGCGAGCGCCTTTTAAAAAAAGTGCTCTTGGCAAATTCCATAATACTGCAAAGGGATGACGGTTATTTTGCGGAAGGAAGCGGTGCCGTTGTTTCTATGAGCAGGTCTTCTACGCCTGAGCTTAGAAAAAAATTCTTGGCCCACGAATGTTGGCACGGAATCTACTTTACCAATGCCCCCTTCCGAAACCTTGTTGCCGGGCTGCACAAAAAATTCAATCCCAAGGCAAGGGAATTTCTTGAAGTCTACTGGGCAAACAATCCCAACCTGCACTACGACCGCAGCGACGACTTTCTTATGAAAAATGAATTCATGGCCTACATGCTGCAGCAGGATCCAACGGAAGCAAGAAAATATTTTATGGCTTGGGCAAAGGACAGCTTTATGCCCCGCATTGCACCCAAACTCTGCGATTACGTTGTGGGAAACGATGCGGAAGATTTTGTTTCCATGTCTTCTTTGCTGGACTCCTGGACTTTTGAAAACTGGGGGCTGGGGGCAGGGCGTGTCTCTCTTATTTTAAGGTAGAAAAAAGACTTTTAGTGTAAAATAAAAAATAGGAGATAAAATAATATGAAAAAAAATCTTACAAAATTTGTTCTTTTTGCAATGCTTTTGTTGCCCTTTATGGCTTGTGCCCAGACCTTTGAAGGTAAGGGTGCCACTTCTCCGGAGGAAGCTGTAAGCCAATATTTGAGTGCACTAAAAAAATGCGACTACGATAAAATTATCAGTTGCTATGCGGTGGAATCCTTTACGGAAAATTATGAAATTAATGAACAGGTAAAGAAATTTAATTGCGCCACTCCAGTAATGAAGATGATTTATACAAAGGACAATCTTCTTAAGCAGACTGGCAAATTTGAAGTGCTAAGTGCAATTGCCAGAATGATAAAATTCCAGATATGGACTTTGAATGAAAATAATTTTTTTGAAGACGGCAATGTTATTATGGTAAAAGACTCTGTTCAGGAAGTTGTGGATCAAGCCTTTCCCACGGAAGCAGAAAAAACATTAAGCCTTATTGAATTTTCCAATGAATTTATTCCGCTTGATTTGTTTTTGAAGAGTATGCGTTCCGGAGATTTTTCTTCTAGCGTTTTTTGCTATATGGACAGTGAAGAAATTGATGGTAGGCTTGAAGAACTGAATCAGAAATATGAAAAAACAAAAATCATCTACGGCTGCAAAGATATTAAGCCTGTTATTGCATGCTTCTACATATCAGGAAAAAAATACTATTATATTACTGATACAATCCAGTACAGAAACAAGTGGTACATAAGCCCAGAGCACGGATATTTGGCATCCCTTATAACGCTTTCCATTCCAAGTGGCTGCATCTTCTCTGCGGATAAATTGTAAAGTGTTGCTTTTGCTTGATTCTTTTCTGTTTGTAATTTCATCCAATTTTCTTTAGTTCTCCAATGCTTTGCAAAAGTTCAAAAAAATCGTTCTGGAAGTCAAAGTCAACTAAATCAACTGGCATTTTTAAAGCTTCTTCCAAGTCGGAATGCATCCGGAAAAACAGACGCGGAGGTAATCCTTTTACGCCCAAGTCAACATCAGAGCTGGAATGTGCATGCCCTGTTGCCTGGGAGCCGAACAAAAATACATCCGTGCATCCCGCATCTTTGAGTAGACTTGTCGCTTTTGAAAGTTGTGCCTCTGTTACCATGGGGAATATTATAGCATAAGCGGTTAAAAATTGATAGGGTGGGGCTTTGATTTTTGCTGAGTCCAAATTTTCATCGTATAAAATAAAAAAACACCAGATGTCTGCATGGTAGGCAACTGGTGTTTTTGGCAGTTTTGAATTGTAGATAAAGGCTTTCTACTCCACCGTTGTGAGAATTGTGTAGTTAGTTTCCTGAGTATGTAAATGTGCCTGAGAACCCTTGTAATGTGAACGAGGTGTCGTCGTAACTTGTTACGTGATAACGCTCAGACCAACCTGTAGCCTTCTGTTTCCATAAAAAATGTAGACCGTCTTCTTCTACAGTATATCTTTGTAGAACTATGTGCCAATAGTTCCTGTCGGAGGGGCTTTGACCCCAATCCATCCAGGATCCGTCTGAACTGAGGTAGAAATAGGGGACGCCATGATCATAATTATAATATCCTTCTCTCATTCCGCCAAACGCGTGGTCGTAACCACTGTCATCGGTGTATACGGAATAAGAATCATCCTCTTCCCCTCCACCACCACCTCCTCCACAGGCTGTGGTGAAGAGAGTAAGTATTGCGACTGCAAAAAAGACGGTTGCCATACGGAGCTTCATTTTTTTCCTCCGTTACCATGACCAGATGCTGGGCTTGACGGCGGGTTGTTGCCCCTGTTGCCTCCGCTTGGGCTTCCTGTTGTGGAAGGCATTCTTCCGCCTTCTCCTATGTAGGGGTTGCCTGGTCTTACTGTTGTCTTTGCCATAATTTCCTCCGATGTTATTCTTTTGCCGAAGCCGAGCATTGCTAGGCTTCGGCAAAAGGGCTCTGTCAAGCCCTTTTGTGTAGTGTACACTACACAAAAAATTAAGGAGGAGTTATGTTCTTAAAGCAGCCACTTCCAGATTGGGATTACTTCTATTTTTATTCCGTCAGTTTCAAGAGTTTTCTCTTCTCCGTAAGTGATGATAACAAAGTTCTTGGATTCTTTTACAAGTTTTGCGGCATGGACAATTGATTCAATCTCACGGGCATTTCCGGCAGCAGAAAGCGAGAAACAAACCTGAATGACAGTTGCAGTTTGGGGAATGAAAAAATCAATGTCAAGGTTCTGCGATTTTAAATAGAAGAAATCTGCCCCGAATTTGTTTTTTAGGCTGATTGCAACAATGTTTTCTAGAAGTCTAGTTTCTTCCTGAGTCAAAAAAAGGTTTAATAGTCCGTTGTCGTTCCAGTAGTATTTTGGTGTTGTCTCTTTTTCTACGAATTTGGAAAAATAATTTCTTACGGCAAAGATAAGGTAAGATTCCTTTGCATAGCCAATGTAATCAATCACGATGTCTTTGCTTATGTTTATGCCTATTGACTTTAGTATATTGTGAAGTTTTGAATACGAGACTTCATCCTTTACGGTTTCTGCAATTTTCTTCATAAGGAGTTTGAGCCCGTTTATATTCCTAATTGAATTTCTTGCCGCTATGTCTCCGAGCAAAACTTTCTGAAAAACACTGGAGACATATCCCCTCTTGTCCGAATAGTTTATGTTTTCCGGAAAGCCACCAAAGTAAAAGTACTCTTCCATTGCCCTCTTGATTTTTCCACGTCCCCTTGTTCCAAAAACTGCCTGGTTGGAGCAATCAATGCCTTTTGCTGAAAGAAATTCCCGGAAGTTGTAGGGGGATATATATTTTGAAAGGTAACGTCCCCCGAGAGTTTTTTCAATTTCGCTTGAAAGCATTTTTGCATTGCTGCCTGTTATGAATATGTGTTCCTTTTGGTCTGCCATGCGGCGCGCAAATTTTTCCCATCCGTTGATGTTCTGCACCTCGTCAAGAAAGAACCATCCCTTCTTGTCGCTTAGCTCGCTTTGAATAAGGAGCAAATCATTAAAATCGTTTGCTGTAAATTCTTGAAGCCGCTCGTCTTCAAAATTGATGTAGATTATTTGATTCCAGTCCGTGCCGTTTGCAATTAGCTTTTGCACAATTTTGTACAGAAGGGTGGATTTTCCTGCACGGCGCAATCCTACAAGCACGTAGTTTGCGTTCAGGTCAAAATTATATTCGCGGTCAACAATATCAAAGTTGCGGATAAAGTCGTGCTGGTCAAAAATTACGGATTTTAGCGTGTTATGGTTCATGTTTGTCCTCCTGTGTGTGTCGAATATATTCTACAAAAATAGTGTGATTTTGTCGAGTATATTCGACGTGTCGTGAGCAGCTGCAAATCAACCTACGCGGGATTGGAGGGGCGCACGCAAGTGCGTTGCCGTAAGGCAATGGAGCGCATAGACGCGGAACCCCGGAAAGCCCGTGGCGCAAAGGCATGGG
>JAGCWT010000013.1 GCA_017961705.1 Treponema sp. | reverse complement strand
TTATAGTGAACGTTCATTTTTGGGGGGTCAGAGGCTCCTTACCTACACCCATAACTTCGGAGCAGGTTCAGGCTAAGATTGCTGCAGTTGTTGAGCGAATAACACCAAAAGACATTCAGGACGAAGACAGCCGCACCCGCTTTTTGGCATCACTTCCGCCTTGGCTTTTTGGTACGGTTGGCGGAAATACGGCCTGTGTTGAACTTACGGCAAACAACGGTACAAGATTCATATTGGACTGCGGTTCTGGACTTCGCGAATTTGCAGTAAATGGAACGCCTTCTCCAGACAATCACTACAATATCCTTATGTCGCACTTCCACTGGGATCATATTCAGGGAATTCCTTTCTTTGGACCCATTTTCAATCCGAATGCAACGATTGATTTTTATTCGACATTCCCTGCCGCAGAGCGCATACTTGCAAACCAGAACTGCCTGCCTTACTTTCCGCGGAACGGTGAGTGGGAAAAGGTTGGCAAGCAGTTCCGCTTCCACCTTATAAAAGAGGGTGAGCCTTTTGAAATTGGCGGCATAAAAATCAACACAAAAAAGATGAAGCATCCTGGTAATTCCTATTCCTATTCATTTGAGGAAAACGGAAAGAAATTCATCTATGCCACAGACGTTGAACTTGAGCCGTCCGACTACGACAAGAACATTGCCAAGAACCATTTCTTTGAAAATGCCGACGTGCTTATCCTGGACAGCCAGTATACAGGGGACGAGGCCATTGCAAAGGCAAACTGGGGGCACAACATATTCTGCTATGCCGTAGACTTTGCGAATACATGGAATGTAAAGAAACTTTTCCTCTTTCATCACGAGCCTACTTACAGCGACAAAAAAATATATTCCGTCCTGCAGGCAGCCCGCTGGTATGAAGAATATTCATCTTCCAAGCAGCTGGAAATTTATCTGGCGGTGGAAGGTCAGGACATAGAAATCTAACGTTGGGATTCAGTAAAAAATGAAAAATAAAGAAAAAAAATCATCATCACAAAAAAAAGTTCCGCTTGCAGTTGTAATTTTGTGCTGGCTTTTTGCGGCTGTGGCAGTTGTTCTGCTTGCCCTTGTTTCCGTTTGCATTTATTCAACTGGGCCTGTAACCCGTAATCCACGGGAAGAGGTTTCCTGTGAGCTTAAGATTCATTCCGGCACTAGCGTAAGCCATGTTGCTTCCGAGCTTAAGGCAAAGGGAATGATACGTTCTGCAAAGGCCTTTTATTATGCGGCTAGGTTCAACGCTTTTGACAGGGAAAAGGCATTCAACCTTAGGAGCGGAACATATACTATAAAAAACACCATGCCCCTTAGGGAAATTTATGAACTGGTTCAAACAGGTACCCCGGAGTACGCTGTTGTAAGCATACCAGAGGGGTTGACTCTTTCCAAGACCGCTGCCCTTGTTGCCCAGAGCGGAATTTGTACAAAGGATGAATTCCTTGCGTCAAGCCATTCTGCCGAGCTTCTTAAGAAATACAATATTCCGGCTTCGTCTTTCGAGGGCTATCTTTTTCCAGACACATACTACTTTAACAAGGAAATGGATGCGGACGGAATTCTTTGCCAGATGGCGGACAATTTCTTTGAAAAGACGGCTTCTATAAGCGGTTTTGAAGGAAAGACCGCTGACGAAGTATTTAAAATCATAACGCTTGCTTCCATTGTAGAAAGGGAATACCGGGTTGCATCCGAGGCTCCGTCTATTGCAGGTGTGTTTACTAACCGCCTTAAAAACGACATTGGTCTTGAATCCTGTGCCACCGTTGAATACGTGATTACAGAAATTCAGCACAAGCCCCATCCCAAGAGGATTTTCTATGCTGATTTGGAGATAGACAGCCCTTACAATACATACAAGTATGCGGGTCTTCCGCCGGGACCAATTTCAAACCCGGGAACAGTTTCCCTTTCGGCAGCTGCATCCCCAGAGGAAAATGAATACTTCTACTTTGTGCTTAACGATCCGGACAAGGGAACCCACACGTTCAGCCGTACCTTGAGCGAGCACAACAAAGCGGCTCAGGTTCTCTACACAAAAAGATAGGCTGTGCAGGGCTAAAGACCAATGGCCAGCATAACCCAGGAATCAATAGATGAAGTCTCCTCAAGAACGGACATTGTGCGCCTGATAGGGGAGTATGTTCCTCTTACCCAGAGGGGCAATGACTGGTGGGGTTGCTGTCCCTTCCACAACGAAAAAACTCCTTCATTCAGTGTTTCCCCGGACAAAAAATTCTATTACTGTTTTGGCTGCCATGCAAGCGGCACTGCCTTTAAGTTCATTCAGGAGATGGAAAAGCTTTCCTTTCCAGAGTCGGTGGAATTCCTTGCCAAGAAAGCCGGTGTGGAGCTGCATTATTCAGAAGGTGGCGGCCCAGAACATAAAGATGATTCCAAGACAAAGCTTAGAAACGAGTACATTGATTTGTATTCCCGCGTTGCCACGACATTCCATTACATGCTTATGGAAACTGAGGCCGGTAGGTTTGCCCGCGACTACATAACAAAGCGTGGCCTTACCAACGAAACCCTGGAGAAATTCAAGATAGGCTATTCTCCTGCGGACAGGAAGTGGCTTCGTTCATTTCTTGAAAAAAAGAATTACAGCTCTGAATTCCTTAACAATTCCGGGCTTTTTAGCAAAAAGTATCCTGATGTTGCCTTTTTTTCCGACAGGCTAATGTTCCCTATATTTGACCGCAAGGGTGATGTTGTTGCCATGGGCGGGCGGTTTTTGCGCGGTGACAAGGACAAGTCTCCCAAGTACCTGAATTCCGGGGATTTGATTCAGTATAAAAAAGGAAACACCCTTTATGCCTTTAACTTTGCAAAGCAGGCCATACGCGAAAATAAAAAGGTGATTCTTTGCGAGGGTTACATGGACTGCATTGCCTACCACCAGTGCGGAATAAATTATGCTGTTGCGCCTTTAGGGACTGCCCTGACGGAAGAGCAGGTTGCCCTTGTTAAGCCTTTCGTTGATACTGTTTACCTTTCTTTTGACAGTGACGGTGCCGGTCAGAATGCCACAAAAAAGGCCATACTTATGTGCCGCCGCCATTCGCTTACGGTAAAAATCATAAGGCTTGACGGTGGAAAGGATCCTGCTGAAATTATGCTGAATTTTGGCAAGGAATACTTGACAAAGCAGGTGGATTGCGCTATATTAGATAATGATTATCTGTTATCTAAACTGCAAGAAGTCTACCCCAAAGACAACCCTGAAGGAAAAGCGAAAGCTTCCCTTGTCTTCTTTGCGTACATAGACGCTTTGCAGTCAGACGTGCAGAAAAACGCGTGTCTCGAGCAATTGTGCCAGACATACGATATAGACCAGGAGGCCGCCAGAAAGGACTTTTACAACCGGGAGCAACTTTCACAACGCTTTAAAAGAAATGTGAATACGGTGCAGGAGAACAGGGCAGAGTTTCCTACAATAAAACTTAATGCCGAACTGCGTGCTGTCTTAACAGCCGTAACTGACGATGCCAGCCTTTTCCAGAAAATGCGTGATGAAATCTCGGTTCAGGACCTTGAAGACCCTTGGGCTATAAAATTGTTTTCCGTTATGGAGGAATGTTTAAGTAGCGGTTCATTTTCGGTAAGCAGTATACTGAACAGGTGTGGCGACGACAGTCTTAGAAGCCTGATTATTCAATCGGCAAATGAATTTACATCGGAAAAGGTCGAAAAATCAGTCACGGACAGCATACGGCTGCTAAAAAAGAATTCTCTTGAACAAAAAAGAAGCGCTCTCGTAGGAAGAATACGTGAGCTTGAGCGGGGTTCCCTGCCGGATGACATGGATTCGCTTAAAAAACTTCTTTCCGAAAAAATGGAATTGGATAAGCAGATAACATCTTTAAAAGGATAGTTAAGGTAAAACATGGATCAGAAATCCTCTTCAAAGAATACATCTTCTAAAAAAGAAAAAGTTGAAAGCTCAAAAAAAACTTCCGCAAAGTCAGCCTCAAAAACTTCTGCAAAAAAGGCGGAAGGGGTAAAATCAAAGAAAGTATCTTCGGATGACTCTTCAAAAAAGGCCAAGTCTGAAGAAAAATCCCAGAAAAAGGATGCCGTAGTAGCTTCAAAGGATACAGATTCTCCCAAAAGCCGCGAAAAGCAGCGTAAGGCGGAAGATTCGGCTGATTTGAAGAAAGAATCCGTTGTTGATGACGTTGATTCCGACGGTGAAGAAGCATTGGAGCCTCAGGTTCAGCAGCTCCTGGAATATGCCCGCAAAAAGCAGGTCGTTTCCTGGGATGAGATTACAGAAATCCTTTCAATGGAATATGTCAATTCGCCAAAGATGGAGACTGTCCTTCAGCTTTTGAACGAAAACAACATACAGTTTATGGAAGAGACGGGCAACATCCTTGACGACGAGGATTTGGATGAGGATGTTGACGGTGACGCTTCCGAAGTTGGCGTGGGCGAAGCAGAGGATATTTCGGCTGCGGAGATTTCCGTTGAAGATGACGTTAAGGGCGATGACCTTTCCAAGCACCGTCTTGTTGGCGGCGACAAAGAGTCCAGCATCGATGACCCGATACGCCTTTACCTTAGGGAAATTGGAAAAGAACGCCTTCTTACCGCTGATGAGGAAAAGATATATTCCAAAAAGATGGAAGACGGCCAGAACATAATCAAGAATGTGATTAAGAATTCCGGCCTTATGGTTCCAGAGTTCTATTCCATTGCTCAGAAAGCCTTTACAAAAGACAAGGAACACCGCGAGCAGGGAAAGAACCGCAAGGAACTTAACGAGATAATGGCGGAAAAAAGACGCCTAAAGACTTTTTATGGTCATATACTTAAGCCAGTTTACTCTGAAAAGAACAGCATAATGAAGCAGTATATGGCTTTAAAAAAGAAGCTTAACGACAACGACCAGACGCTCGACATTTTCCAGAACGATGATTTGTTTGAGCTTAGGAACAAGATTGTGCCGGAGCTTCAGAAGATAGACATTCAGGCAGAGGAAATTGACCGCTTTAGCGCAAAATTCATTGATGCCGACAAAAAAATCTCTGACTACAACCGTGATCAGGAAAAGCTGATGAAGCAGGTTCGCATTCCGGATCTTTCTGGACTGCGTTCAATTGGCCGCCGCCTGGCAACTCATTCGGAAAGCGTAAAGCTGGAGCGTGAGCTTGGCATGAGCTCGGACAAAATCCGCGAAGTCTATACCGGAATTCAGCAGATAGAAAGAAAGAAGCACCGCCTTGAATATGAATTTGAGAACAGTGTTGACGAAATCAGGCAGAAGACCAAGGAAATAAACCGCGGAAAGGTCATGATTGAGCAGGCAAAGAACCGTCTGATCAAGGCAAACCTGCGTCTTGTCGTTTCCATTGCAAAGAAGTACACAAACCGTGGCCTTCAGTTGTTTGACCTTATCCAGGAAGGCAACATAGGCCTTATAAAAGCCGTTGAAAAATTTGAGTACCGCAAGGGCTACAAGTTTTCAACATACGCAACCTGGTGGATCCGTCAGGCCATAACCCGTTCAATCTCAGACCAGGCCCGTACAATAAGGGTTCCTGTCCACATGATTGAGCAGATTAACAAGGTTGTCCGTGAAAGCCGCCAGCTTGTTCAGAAACTTGGTCGCGAACCAACAGACGAAGAGATTGCGGAACAGCTTTCTTGGCCAGTAACCCGCGTAAAGCAGGTTAAGAATGTTGCCCGTGAGCCTATTTCTCTTGAAACACCTATTGGTGAGGAAGAGGACAGTTCTTTGGGCGATTTTATCGAAGACAAGGAAGTTGAAAATCCTGCAATCCAGACTTCCTACAAGCTGCTTCAGGAAAAGCTGAAGGATGTTTTGAGCACCTTGCCAAAGAGGGAGCAGGAAGTCCTAAAGATGCGCTTTGGACTGGACGACGGTTATTCGCTAACTCTGGAAGAAGTGGGACTTTACTTTGAAGTTACAAGGGAAAGAATCCGCCAGATTGAGGCAAAGGCTTTGCGCAGGCTTCGCCACCCAAGAAGGGCTTCCGGTCTTAGGGATTATATTGACACTTGATTTTTTGCAAGGCAGCCTTTGGAAAGCGTAATTTTTAGAGGTTGCCCTGTATGTAGTAGACATAACAAAAAAAATGCTATATATTTTTAGAACTTAAGCGTAAGGGGTTGTTGACAATGCAAATATCCGACATACTGGACAAACTGGAATCTTTGCAGAATGTGCTTGTTGAGAAGTATGATATCGAAGCAAAGATGGAAGACTTGCCTAAATCACTCATAGGCAGTACGGAAAGCCTTGAACAGTTCAAAAAAGAATATATCGAGAAAAATGCGGAATATGAATCCGAAAAGGCAAAGGTAACGGCTTTGAAGCTGGAGCTTGACGAGGCTGTAAAAG
>JAGCWT010000179.1 GCA_017961705.1 Treponema sp. | reverse complement strand
CGGAAGACAAGGAAGGGGATGAGTGATGGAATGTGAGGATGAGTTTTCCAAGCTCATAAACAAATCCCTCGGACTTGCCCAGAACGTTGACAGGGGTACGCTCGACGAAGATGTTCTGGAGCAGGTCGCAAGAAGGGAGAACCTTGTCCGTGTCCTGGAGTCCAGGGGTAAATCCCTCTCCGAGATAAGAAGGTTCATCAAGGAGAAGTTCTTTTGACTTACGACGAATATTTTGACAGGTACACGAAGCACCTCATAGACACTGAGTTTTACGCACAGTCTTGGGAAGGCAGGGTCAACTCCCTTACGGAGAGGGTCAAGAAGCGGCTCAAGGGCGTAATGGAAGGGTATGGCGTAATCACGTCAAAAGGCAAGTACCTCCAGTTTGCGAAGGAGGTGTCGGAGGCGATAGACAGTGAGGTTGACCCGTTCGCAAAGCTGTTTGACAGGAACGAGAGGACGCAGTCAGAGGAGGAGTCTGACTGGCTTGGCAGCCTCCTTAAGATTGCGCTCGGAGTAACGGCTGTCATGGCCGCGATGAACTGGAAGAAGCTTAGGTCACAGCCTTTCGGAAAGTACAAGGACAGGAAGGATTTCTTTGAATCCTACAAGACGAAAATGGAGAAGGCAGTCACCCTTCCCGCCTGGTCTTCCTATATCTTCGGAAGCGGCCTTTCGACGGTCAGTGCCGAGATGGACAGGACGTTCAATAAGATAGGCAAGGAAGCCGGGGCTGACGTACACCTTTCGGTCACTGCAAATCAGAGGAACACTCAGAGGCTTCTCCTTGAGGACTTGAGGGGGGTAAGCTACGTCTACGTTGCAATGCTTGACGACAAGACGTGCCCTGTCTGCGGTACGTACTCAGGCACAATTTATGACGACCTCACGAAAGCTCCCCTGCTTCCGGTACACAACAACTGCAGGTGCTACTTCCTGCCAATCAAGAAGGGGGATAAATTCAGGCAGCCAAGCTACAGCGAGTGGTTTGAAAGGCAGGATGAAGAGTCAAAGAGAAAGATTCTCGGCCCGGCAAGGTTCAGGCTCTACAAGTCTGGAGTCCAGTTCAGCGAGTTCACTTCAAAAGGGCATAAGCTGACATTGCAGGAACTGTTTGAACAAAAAAGAGGGGATTCCTGAAAGGGCGGCACTTTGTAAGGACGGTCAAGCACCGTCCTTTTTATTTTTCTTCCATATTTTTTGCTAAAAAAAAATTTGCTCCATAAGATTATCCCAAGACTGGGAATACTGTACACAGGCGTGTAAGCCCGGTCATTCAATAATGCAGGAGCATAAACATGATTACAGTGGAAGAATTTCTCAAGACCGTAGCAGGCGATACGGAAGAACCTACTGAAACACAGAGGAAGCTGGCACAGAGTCTTTTTGACATGTATGACAAGGACGTACAGGGCCTTAAGGTCACTAACGCCCAGCTCAAGGAAGAAAAGACTAAGGAAGTGGAGAAGTACAGGGCTGAAAAGGCAAAGCTGGAGGAAGCTTCAAAATCCTTCGAGGAGCAGCTCAAGGCTGCCCAGGAACAGATTGCGAAGAACAACCCGGACGATGCAAAGCAGTATTACAACACGCAACTTGCCAACGTCGAAGCAAGCTACAAGGCACAGATTGCCGAAAGGGACAAAGCTCTCAGTGAGAAGCTGGACCTCATCAAGCAGTATGAGCGCAAGGACTTGCTCCGCTCTCAGGAAGTGGAGTTCGACAGGGAAATCAGGAAGACTTCGGCTGACCCGAAGACCTACGACTGGATAAAGACGTTGGTTCTCGGCGAAAACGGAGACCGCTTCATGCCACATGAAACAAGCGAAGGAACTATGTTCTGGGCTACTGACAACAGCGGCGAGACCATATCCAACCGCATAGACAAAATTCTGAACTCGGACGCAGGAAAGAGATTCTGTACGTTCAACTCTTCTGGAGCCGGAGCGGAAGGCGGCACAAAGAGCGGACTTGCAGGTCCCAACCCGTTCAAGACAGGGGACATTACGGCCCAGATGGAACTCTACCGTAAGGACCCTGAAAAATACAGGCAGATGGAGGCAGTTGCTAATATGGCAACAGCTGCAAATGCCTAACAAAAGGAGACTTAACCTATGGCTTATACAAAAATCAGCGACCTTATCGTACCAGAGATTTTCACCAAGTACATGATTCAGGAAAGCGTTGACAAGAACGCTTTCATCAAGTCCGGCATTGCGGCTCCCGACCCTGCAGTAAACATTACTGCTGGCGGTACAACCGTAAACGTGCCGTTCTTTGAATCTCTTGACGCTGAAGATGAAATCATCACTGAAGACGGAGCAACAACTATTAACAGCATCAGTGCTGCAAAGGACGTTGCTGCTGTACTCGCACGTACAGTAGGCTTCGGTGCAACAGACCTTTCACGTCTGTTCTCTGGAGCAGACCCGATGAAGGCAATTATTGCCCAGCTCGGAAACCTTTGGGCAAAACGCTTCACAGAGGTAATCAAGAATGTCCTCAAGGGTATCTTTGGCGTTGCAGCATTGTCAGACAACGTTCTTGACAACGCTACACACGACCTCAGTGCAGGCGTAATGACAGACGCAATGTACCTTCTCGGCGACAACTCTGAAAAGGTTTCTGCCATCGCAATGCACTCCAAGGTACTTGCAAAGCTCAAGAAGCTTGACATCCTTGACCGCAACACGTTCATGCCGTCTGCAATGCACACTGACTATCAGACATACATGGGCCGCCGCGTAATCGTTGACGACACACTCGCCGCAACAAGTGACGTGTACCCAATCTACCTCTTCGGTAACGGTGCCATCGCATTCAATGAAAACCCTGAACTTGCAACAGTTGAAACTGACCGCGACATAGTTGAACACAAGGATGTACTCGTAACAAACCGCGTATTCACAATGCATCCTCGCGGAGTCAAGTGGATTGGCACAGCAGCAGGTGAAACACCTATCAATACAGAACTTGCAACATCTACAAACTGGGAGCTCGTAGAGAACCCGAAGAACGTCAAGATTGCATGTGTCAAGACACTCATATCTTAAGGAGACCTTATGGGACTGACCGCTTTTAATGCCATGCGGAGACGCAAGGCTGCAAAGGCGGCAGAGCTTAAGAAACAGGCTGAACCCGCAAAGAAGGCTGACCCTGCAAAACAGGAACAGCCTTTCAAGCAGGAGCAGGCTGCAAAGGAAAGCGCTGCCGTGAAGGAAGAAAAGGCTGAGCCTGAAAAGAAGGAGCAGCCCTCACAGAAGAACAATAAGAAGCAGCAGGCTCCAAAAGAACCTGCTGAACAGCCGGAAGGCTAAGGCAAAGGACTATGGCGGAAGTAGAGACAAAGACATCAACGTTTAACATTGACCTGATAGTTGAGGACGGCAGGGGCGTGTCCAATGCCAACTCATACGTCTCTACGGAGTACGCCGACGCCTTCGCGAAGAACCGGAATTACGACACCTGGCTCACGCAGTCCAACTACGTGAAGCGGGCTGCCGTAATAAAGGCGATGGATTATGTTGATAACATATTCAACTGGAAGGGAAGGAAGAAGTACCGCGACCAGCCCCTGTGCTTCCCCCGCGTTGACATAATCGACGGTGACGGGTTCGACCGCTCAGGTGAGATTCCTGAAGGATTGAAGAAGGCAGTCTGCGAGGCGGCCTTCTATGTGGTTGACCAGTACACCCTTTTCGGGAAGCAGGACCCGAACGGCCCTCTTGCCAAGGAAAGGAAGAAGGCTGACGTTGCGGAAATAGAGATTGAAAGGAAGTTCTTCACTAAGGACGAAGTTCAGCTCGACTACACAAGTGCGTTCCAGGCATTAGACAGGTTCCTCAAGGGACTTTACTGGGATGCCAATGACAAGGCCTGTGTGAACCATAGGGCCGTCTGGAGTAACTAATGGCAACTGACTGGAAAAAATTTGCAGAAGACCTGAACGTTGGCGTACTCCAGGAGCTTGGTGGCAAGAAGGGTAACATAACCGTAGCTGTCAGCGAGGGACAGGCAACGAGGTCAAAGACAGGAAAGAAGATACCGTCCGTAACCTCACTGTATACGGGGACTGCCGTAATGGGCAAGTACAACTCAGAATTTCCCTCCACTACTGAAACGATAATCCAAGCAGGTGACGTAAAGTTCGTCGCACAGTTCGATGACAAGACGTTCGTTCCCACTGAAAAGAAGGACGAGACCATAACGTTCGGCGGAATCGCTTATAAGATAATCAACGTGGGAAGGGTTGCCCCAGACGGGGTGACTAACGTTGTGTTCGTGATACAGGCACGAAGGGTCAACTAATGGCCTCAAGAAACAAAGTTGTAAACCGCTTAAGAAGACAGGTAAGCATAAAAGTCAACGTCAACATGACGTCTGAAATGCAGAAATTAATCAAAGGAAGTGTTTCTGGAAAAAGCCAAAACTCTCCTGTCTCAAGAGTTATAGAACAGGGCATCGCTGAAGCCGTCAAGGAGTCGAACGTTGCAAAGTTGGCAAGTGATGCTGCAAATAAGGCAATAAGCAAAGAACTTGGTAAGGCCAAAGCAAAGAAAGCTTCTGTAAAAAGAAAGCCAAAAGGTCCTTTTGTGACAACTCAGCATATTGACTGGAAGAATTCAGAAAAAAAATCAGGCCCTGTCTCTGCGACAATGAACCTAGGGGTGACTTCGAGCAGAGCAAAGGATAGGGTGTGGGCGGCGGCGATGCTTTTTTACCAGATAATAGCGAATACCCCAGTGGACGAAGACTACGAGTATACAAGGCAATCCAAAAAGTCAAAGGAAATAAAGGAGAAGAAGGCCTTTAAGTTCGTAAGGGGCGAGGACGGTCTTATGAGGGTTGTTCCCGCTGCGGTTGCGAAGCCTGTGTACAAGGCGTTTCACAAGGCGGACGACAAGGTTACGAGGAACAACTGGGTGCTGAAAATAACTACAAAGGGTGGCTTTTGTGAACTCCGCCCAGGTTCGCTGGGAATAAATTTTAGCCAGCCGTCTGATACAGGGTGGATGGGGATTGCAGATCAGATAAAGGCGAAAACAGGACGCTTTGTTCCTAAGTCTGTAGAGATTACAAACAATGACCCCTACATAGACGTGCTTGAGTACGGAAAGTACGAAAGGAAGACTGATTCTACGGAAAAGCATCGGGGAACAAAGTATGGCTACCTTCATGGAACTGTAGGCGGATATTCCGTGCAGGCTCCAAGGGGGATAATGCGCGTTGCGGCAAGCCAGCTCAACAACCTCCAGTTGGAGGCGGACAGGGACAACAAGGGTGTAATCTCTGACAGTATGCTCAGTGCAATCCCCAGAGTGACGCTCAAGCTCAATTCTGACAACCTTGCCGACTACTCCCCTGTAAATGAGACTGTAGAGAATGCCGTAAGGACGGCAGAAGAAAGCGTGGAGTTCATTTCGGAACGCCAGATGGGTGAAATCTTTATGAGCGACAAGCCCACCGTAGACCTTGTGATACAAAGAAAGACGAGGGCTGCGAGGGCCGCGAATACGAGGGCGTTTAAGAAACAGGTTGGAACAGACGCAGTTGCAGAGGCTTTGTTCAGGGAAGTGCAGAAGCAGTCAAAGGTCATCTCAAGGCAGGAGCGGGCGGAGAACCGCGCACTAAAGGAAATTTATGGCAACCAGATGTCCGCCGTAAAAGCGGCGGGAAAGCTTGGGGCAAGTTTAGACCGGGAAATCGAAAAGGAACTGGATGTAATTCTAAAGAGTCAGAAAACAAATGTTGTCAAGAAAGTGCAGGAAAAACCTGCACAAATCCAAGAAGAAAAGGCGAATGTACGTCCAATAGAAGGAACTTTATTTGCAGTTCAAGCACCGAGATGGGCACGAGTGGATGGGTCGGAAGATTTTATATGCCTAAAGCAGAGCAATGGCGCATTACTCTTTACAGTTTACAAAGATTCTTATTCAAGAAAAACAGAGAAACAGTTCCGTATATATGCAGCAAAAAATAACATTTTCAAAACAAAAGAGGAATTCTTCTCTAAGAACCTAATCAATATGGGAGTTACGAAGGAACTTGATTATACAAAGATAGATGAATTCTATTTTGAAGAATGAGACGGTCATACGGAGGACTAGCAAATGGAAAAAGAAAAGACACTTGTAACGGACACATACATCGAAAAGAAGCTAAAAAAATACTTTCGTGATAACTTGCCTCAATACGTAGAGGGGCCAGACGCATGGAAAATCAACTGGTCTCCCAACATAGCGTTTGAAAGGCCTGATGACCTGTACTGGCTTGACTTGTTCTTCATTCCGGGGGAGCCGTTCCAGCAGGAACTCGGCAACTGGGGTAGGAACCGCTGGTCAGGAATATTGCAGGTCAATATATGCACACCAAAGTCTGAGGTCACGGTCGAGGACGGCATAGACACAGACGAAGATGACGATTTCGGCACGTCCGCTATGGACCGCTGCTACAACGACATAGCAGAGGTCTTCAAGCGCGGCGTTGTATTTGACGGCATAAGAATCCACAAGTGCTACCGCAACACTTCCGCATTGCAGGTGTACGACGACTTCTGTGCCCTGCCCGTCACAATCGAGTGGCAGGCAGACTTAAGCAACTAACGGAGGATTATTGCTATGGCATATTCTATAGCAGATGCAGAACCTACCTTTGACCTCCCCGCTGGTTCGGCGAGCGACTTCTACCTAAGCCGCGAAATCAACGACCGCGAGGACGACAACAATGGCAAGACTGTTAAAAAACACGGGCTTTGGAGATACCCATTCCTCACCCGTAGAACTGGTGATTCCCTTGTCGGTACAAACGAGCAGATTAACAGCTCCGAGTTCCGCCACGGACGCACAGCTGCAAAAGTCAAGCTCGGCAACGCTTCATCAAGCGGAAACCTTGACCTTGAACTTTCTCCTGAAACCTTCGACGACCAGCTCGAAGGCGTATTCCGCGACAAGTTCGTGCGCTTCTTCCATGACGGCCAGAAGGACTTGATTACCAAGGACTACATGACACCGAAGGGTTACATCCACGTCAACGGTGACGACGGCACCTACAACCAGTGGTATGACTCCACTAAGGAAGGCAAGCGCGTTACACAGGTTCCTCTTTTCTATACAGGAAATGAGGCTGGTACTGAAGCTGACCCGTTCGGACTTATCAAGGTTAGCCCTGAAAAGCTGAACAACCGTTCAGTCAACCCTCTCGGAAAGTTCATTGCACACGAGCTCCATATCGGTAACACTCCGGTAAAATACTCTGCCCTTTCACGCATCCCGATTACTGAGAAGGCAATCCGCCTCCAGAATTTCCGCCATGTTGAAATGGGTGAACTGAACCTCAACGTTGCAGTAAATGCAATCGTAACTGGTTCATTCAGCATGAACGGTTCCAACAACCCTGACTACTACACTGAGTCAGCCGAAAAGGGCAAGACCCGCATGGCAGACCAGATGTACGACAAGAAGGTTATGGCAACGGGAGCCACTGAGGACTTCTACTCAACTGACTACCGTGACGCAGCTGAACGCTTCGTGGCCGCAGCCCGCAACACAACCAAGTCAACTGACACAGACCAGTTCACAGCCCTCGACGGTTTCCTTTATGTGAACGGACACCAGCTCCAGTTCGCATCCGCACTTACAATGGACCTGAACAACAACCTTCAGGCCATCAACGCAATCTTCGTCAAGAATGCGATTGCAAACCTCTCCCCCTCACTTGCAGTTACAGGCAACATCACTGCCTACTTCACTGACGGTGAAAAGGACGGTACAGGCAAGAAGTACGGAGCCGACGACCTCAAGAACCTTGCAAGCCAGAACAAGGACACTGAAATCCTCTACGCCTTCATCGACAAGGAAGACCCCGAGGTTATCTACTTGTTCCAGGTATTCAAGGCAACAATATCCGCACCTACCGAAACGAAGGATGCCGAGAGCCCAATCAGCCTCGACCTGCCCTACACCTCTTACGGTGAAATGGCAGTACGCCTCCTCCGCCTTGCCATTCCGAAGATTTCATTCATCGACATGGATATGGGCGGCATGATTGACGGCGGCGACATGACCAAGCTGGACGTAACGCTCATTCCGAACGTTCCGCTCGACAAGGAAGCACCCGTAGTTGCAGAAGGCATATTCTCCGACAAGGACTACATCGACAGTGCAAACACAAACGGCCTCTACGTATTCAATGACGCAGAGTTCACAGTATATGACGCAGACGGAAACAAGCTTGAGAACGAAGTTACTGTTGACACCTCGACACTCGCCATCGGCGCAGACGGAGAGATTACTGCAACACTCAACTTCGGAACTGCACTTGAAGTCGGCCAGACAGTAAAGGTCAAGCTTACCGTAAACGGAGCAAACCGTGAGGCAGGAAAGGAAGTCGCACCTGACATTCCTTACCTCCGCATGGGCGACGCATACAAGGAAAGCCTCTACAAAGCTGGCTACGTTGCAGTCCAGGCAGGCGACACAATCAACGTGCTCACTGCAAAGGGTGCCGGGGACACTGCTGAGGATGACCTCATCTACAAGTCTTACGCTGCAATGTCAGCAGACGACATCAAGGTTGAGTCTTCCGACGACGCAGTTGCATCTGTATCTGGCGCAGTGGTTACAATCGGAAGCTCCGTTGCCGAAGGCGCAAATGCTACAATCACCGTAACCTCAAAGTATGACAAGGGCGTATTCCTTGCCTTTGACGTACAGGTTGGCGGCGAACCTGCCCCTGGACCAGACCCTGACCCAACACCTGACCCAACACCTGACCCTGTAGACGCACAGGCTCCGACATTCAGCGAAACCCTTGAAGATGTTTCTTACGAGACAACTGATACAGCAACACCTCTCAATGGTGCAGCAACAGTATCTGACGGCGGAACAGTCACCTACCAGTGGTATAAGGATGACGTTGCAATCGAAGGTGCAACAAGTGCTGAATACACACCTGACATCACAACCGAAGGCGAGTTCGTGTACAAGGTCGTTGCGACCAACACGAATGCTTCTGCAACTGGGGCTACTACTGCAACAGCAAACCAGAGCTGTACAGTAACCGTAGTGGGAGCCTAATACGGAAACAAAGGCTGGCGGCTTGCCTTAAAAGCCGCATTCACCTACTGGCGGAGGAAACACCAGATGTTCCAAGGGGGGCGGGACTATAAAAAGCCCCCTGTTTTTTAGAACCAACAAAAGGACATTCTTATGGAAAACACAATCGACATTGCCTCATTCTTCACGAAGAAGAACGAGGAGGAAGGCATTTGGTATGAGCCGAAGGTCGAAGGACGCGGCATAGGCATTGAGTTCAAGCTTCTCGGAAAGGCAAGCGACGCAAACACAATCGCAAGCGAAGTCTATGAGAAGGAAACTGACGAGGCTTCCAAAGAGAAGGATGCGGTCAAGCGCAGGGACAAGAACGACAAGGCACTCGCAAAGCGCATTGCCGCAGTCGTTACGGACGTGAGGGCAACCGAAGGGAATACGGTGTTCATTGAAGGCAAGCCTTTGACGTACTCAAGGGAGACAGTAGAGTACATCCTCCTCCAGTCATCCGTAATCAGCGAGGACATTCTCAGGGCGTTCATTGAGCGTGAAAATTTTATGACGAAGAAGCATTGAGATTAGCCGTCCGGCAATACTTCTTCTTATACTGGCCCCACTCCGTCAAGAAGCAGACTAGGGACGGCAAGACAGGGAAAGTCCGCGAGGAGACGGAGACAGGAATAAGGAACTCCGACAGGAGGGACTTCCTCAAGTCTAAGTTCGGCGAGGAGAAATGGAACAACCTCGTCAAGAACGATTCACACTATAAGCTGTACAAGGAGCCGGAGGTTCCCAACGGCTGCAGGTGGATATTCAACCAGTTCCTGTACATATACTTCAACTCAGGGTTCAGCCCGATGAGCGGTGCCTCCATGATGACGTTCCAGAGCTTAAACGACTATGTGATGTGCATGGGCGCACCGCTTACGATTGCTGAAAAAAAATTAATACTCAAAATGAAAGGATGGGCGGGAGAAGTCATAGCAGACTTCGACAAGAAGCCCGACAAGAAAGGAGCGAAGGATGGCAGAAAAGAAGGCAGCCAAGACAGCTGCTAAGAAGGAAGCTAAGAAGACCCCTGCAAAGGGAAAAGTCATTGAGATTACGAAGTTCTTCAACGTCACGAGGGAGAAGGAAGGTGTATGGTACGAGCCGAAAATAAACGGCATACCGCTCGGGCTTGAGCTCAAGGTTCTCGGTCCGTCCGCTGAGGCTGTAAGGAAGGCTTCGGTAGAGTACGACAATACGCACGAAAAGGCAGAGGAGCTTTTCAAGAAGGAACCTGGAAAGGCCCTGGACATGGAGCAGGAGGCTCTTGCTAAGAGGGCCGCCGCCTGTGTCGTTGGCATAAGGGGAAAGGACGGGAATACAATCACCATTGACGGCAAACCCCTCGTGTTCTCTGATGAGTTTGCGGAACGCCTTTTCTTTGAGAACGGGGACATAACGGGGGATGTACTTGCGGCCTCTATTAACAGCGACATGTTCAAATAGAAAACCTTTTGCCGTCGTAAGCCTAAAAAACATTAAAGGAGTGTAACTATGTCTAACAGTGTAAATATTGGATTGAACATGACTGGCAACATAGTAGATCGGTTCAGCCAGCTAAGTGATAAGGTTCAGGAAGTAGAAAAATCCGTAAAAAAGCTTGGGCCTGAATTTAAAAACCTTGCTGGAACCGGGATTGGCAGTAATCCAAAGCTCCACAGTATTATTTCAGGAACAGATTTCAAGGGAGGTTTTGACGGCATCCTGAAAAGTATTAAAAAAAATAAAATAAAGGCTTACGACGGCGGCATTTTGGGTCAAAAAGAGCTTGCCGGAATCTTAGATACGAGAAACGCTCTCAAGTCGGCACAGCTGGGCGCAAAGGCAAGTGGCTACAAAGATATTGAGAAGATGCTTAAAGCACCCGTTGAAAGGTATGAGGCACTTCTTAAGGCTATGGACGTATCTCTTACCCGTGTAAAGGCAATGGATCTCAAAGACGGGGATTTGAAGAGTACAGAAAAGGCTATAAAAAAATTTGTAGATGATGCCAACAAGCTTATTCTAACGACAGAAAATTCGTTTAATGGCATGGGTAAGACGGCTGCAGGGGCATTCAAAAAGGCAAAACCAAAGAAGACTCAGGATGAATGGAAAAACGACGTAAGAACGAAGGATTTTTCATACAGCTCTAAAAGGTATAAAAATGACCAGGAATACAGAAGACATGTAGATAACGCCTTGAATTATTACCAGATGAAGGCTGGTAATTACGGAACTATCGGAGAGTCTGCATTGACCAATGCTTCCCTGAAAGCCGGGAAGATGTTCGGGAATACAAATACCCAGTACAATGGATTCTTTCAGGAACTTGGACAGGGGCTTACGAACGGAATAAATGAGGGTTTTAAGAATTTTGACCTTGGGGAACTTATTGGTGGAACTATAAAAAAAGGAGGAACTTTTAGAAGACAGAACAAGGTTCTGGAAAAGCTTGGTTATGAATCTGATTTTCTTGGTATGACGGATGCCTTCCAAAATACAAAATCATTCAAGGAGTTCGCGGACAAAAAGCGGGCTGAGATGGGAGAATTTGGAAAGAACTGGGATAACAAGAGTATCTTCTCCGCTTTCAAAGGAACTGACGAGTTTAAGGAACTTACCAAAAAGGTAAAGGAAAATAAGGAGATAGACTTTTCACAGTTATCAAGTCAGGATAGGTCTAAGGTTCTTGCTGGACTTACCAACAACAAGCAAGCGGCTAGTATGATGGGTGGCCTTAAGATGGGTGGAGTGTTCCTTACTGCCGCCGCAGGAGTTAAGAAGCTTCTTGATGTTACTGCGAAGCTGGGAACAGAAGCAATCAAAGCTTATGAAGGTGTTCAGCAGCTCCAGACCCAGTTGGGCGTTGTATTCGGAACGAAAGTCCAGTCCGCAAGCATGTTCAACCAGATTGAGGACTACGCAAAGAAGTCTCCTTTCGGTGTTGAGGGTATGGTGCAGAACGCAGTCCTTTTGAAACAGTCAGGTGTCTACGGTTCTGAGCTTATGGACACGCTCAAAAGGCTCGGTGACATCTCTTCCGGCAACAATGCGAAGATGAAGTCAGTCTCAGAAGTCTACGCAAGGGTCATGTCATCCCAGTCCGTTACGGCCCGTGACATGAGGCAGCTTGCCAATGCAGGTGTACCTTCTTATTCAGCATTGGCTGATGCAACAGGAATAGACAGGGGACAGATAAGGCAGAAGCTTCAGGCTGGTCAGATAAAGGCAACTGACTTTGAGAAGATGCTGAAAGCCCTTACTGACAAGGGCGGCATGTTCTATGGAGCAACAGCCACGGGAGCCCAGACTCTTGCCGCAAAGAAGCAGAACCTCGCTGATGCAAGGCAGATGATGATGGCAAGTTTTGGTGAAAGAATTGCCAGGGCTGGCGGAATTACTACAAATGACTCTTTCTATGGGGAAACCCTCAACTGGCTTCAGGGCATTTTCAACAGTATTGAGGAAGGTAATGCGATAGCCAACAGAAAAAAAGACGCAGAGGCTCCGGAGCAAATAGCTGCTGAAATAGAAAGACTTGAGGCTAAAAAGTCAAGTGCCAAAAACTTGATGATAGCGGAAAAGTATGACGAGAAAATAAAAGAACTGAAGGGGCAGTTAAAAACGTCAGAGCAGCAGGCTGTAGCATCCGGCGACCAGGATTATAAACAGGCAGTAAATAAGCTTAGGTTTTATGATGATTTCTTCCAAAACAGGAGTGAATATAAAATACGTCCTTCAGCCATAAAAACGGATGAAGAAAAAGTAGATACACTGCGGTACTTAAAATACCTTAATAATGAACAGGTCGCTGTAAATGGAGTTGTTCAAACAACTGCCGAGGTGTTGGAGTTATTTGAAAAATGGAATGAGAAACATAAAAAAGATATAGATTCAGGCTATGAAAAACCTATTGGGGCTCAAGACGCATTAGCGCAATTTAATGCTATAATGGAAATGGGAACTGGGGAGCGATCGAAAGCCGTATCTTTCGGTGAAGATGTGGATAAAAAGCTGGCTAAAGGATTGTCTAAAAGTAAACTTGATTTTGATGCGTATTCACTAGATACATTGTCCAGACAAATTTCCTACGACGTAAAGCATTTTTATTCAGAAGTTGCAAAGGCTACTGATGAAGGTAGTACCTGGCTTAACAAGGCTATTGAAAACACAACCGAGACTTTTGACAAGTTTGAAAATGTAAACATAGGGCCTGGCGCAAAGAATAATTATGGTGCGCAGCACCTTATGAATTCTGCAGACGAATACTACAGGGAAAACAGCTCCGTCTACAAGATGTCATGGAAAGACAGGAAAGCCATGTATGACGAAATGGCGAAACAGGAAATACTCAGCTTTGACAAGCGTGCCAAGACCGGAAAGAAGGATGAGAACGGGGAAGACATATACAGCTTTGCAAAAATGACGGCGGAGGAGATGAAGAGGGCTCAGGAACTCCTTACCGTAAACGCAGAGAAGATAATGACCCAGGGAACCAAGTACGACTTCGTTGACACAGATGACAATATGACTGACGAAGGCTTGGAAAAACTCCAAAAGCTCAAAGAAAACTTTTCTGAACTTCTTGATGTTGCAAAGAATACAGACGATGGGAAAGTATTCGGTGAAGACTTTATGGCGAGCCTAAAGGCACTTACGGATTTACTTTCAAAAGATTTTGGAAATGGGGCAGACGCACTTCTTAACCTTGGTAAAATGATGGAATTCATAACCAAAACAGGGGGAGATCTTGAGAGAAGAAGATTAGAATTAGAGGGGAAGTTAGCAGAATATGCTGTCGGTACTCAAGAGTGGTCAGATATAAAAGCCCAGATTGCAAAAGTTGAGGCAATGCAGGCGAACCGGAGCGGAGCCACTCAGGACAAAACGTTCAGCGCAAAGAAGGCAGAGAAGATTAACGAAAGGCTTGCTCCTAACCTCAAGTCACAGATAATATCCCAAATCACCGGGGTGTCAGCTGACAGGGTGGCTAATACATGGAATAAAAGGACTGGCCAGAATGCTTCCATGAACGCTTATATTGACAACTTCTCCCAGAGACAGACATTTGCACAGCTTGGAAAAGCCCTCATGCAGAACGGTACGGAACTCAAGGACGTTGCAAAGGCATTGCAGTCAGGCAAGAACGGCCAGAAGTACGGAATGTATGACTGGGACAAGTCAACCTCCTCTATAGAAGGAATGGCAGCTCAGAAGAACGTTGCAACACAGGAGGCACTTATTGCCGCATACCAGCAGCAGATAGACGCACTCCATGAGCTTACTGTCGGAAGTATAGCCACAAGGGACCAGTGGGACAACCTCAATTCACTGTCAGCTCAGCTTGGTGTTGGGTTTGAGCTTGCCGCAAAGGAACTTGCGGACGGTACGGTTCAGTTCACTGACGTTACGATACAGTCTGCCCATAAGATGCTTGAAGAGCTTAACATAAAGAAGTTCAACCAGCAGATGGACACCATCCTCAACAGGGTTGTGGAAGACCTTAAGGACAAGCAGAAGGAAGCCTCTTTGGAAACCTCCGTATTGACTGGAGGAATGGGACATTACGTAACCAACGAAAATGCAGGAAGCTACGTTCAGGTCGCAAAGGGACAGGCGGCTGAGATTGCAAAAACAGAAATCCCGGTGCTTGTTGATAAAGTCTGGAAAAAGGGACCAAAGGGGGGTCTTGTATTTGACTCAAAGGAAGGGGCTGAAAACCAGGCCCGCGAATTCCAGAAGCTGTTCAAGGACAGGACAATAAAAGTCCAAGCAGTAGAAGTAAAGGAAGGTAAAGAAGGGAACTTTGCAAAACTGAGCGCAATTGCAAACACCAGGTTGAGTGATCAGTGGAAAGCATCAGGTACAAAACTATCATTCAAGGACTGGGCGTATGAAAAAGTGCCTTGGAAATTAGCCGGAGGGAAGGAAAAGACACGGTGGGAAATTGGTTATTCTGACGTCCTTAACGAAAACGGATATGGCCGTCCGATTTTTAGTGGAGGGGACAGAGGCGGGAAAGCGAATGATACAAACCGCTTTTACCTTACGAGCATAGCCGGAAAGGAAGAGTCTGATTACAAAGCCTCTACGGGAGAACCAAAAATTGCGTACAAAATTGAAGGGGTTTCAGAAAAAGAGGTTGAGGACAGTATCAGAAGCCTCGTAGCCGCCTTGAATGACGGAACGCTCCCCAAGTCATTGGCGAGCTTATTCCTGGCACTGACAGGGCTTGACCAGACTGAAAATGAACTCACAAAGAAAATAGAGGACAATACTGCTGCCCAGAGTACCAACGACGCAATAAAGGAAGTGCACCAGCTGAGTGACCAATTTAAGGCTTACTTCGGTTCTATTGGCATTTTGGGGAATACTCCAGAGGAACGCGAAGCTGCAAAGCTGAAAGAAGAAAGCAAGCCTTTTAAGGATATGGAACGCCACAGTCCGATGATGAACCATGCCAACACCCCGGACAGGGAAGCTATGATGGCTCTGTTGGGCATAGACAGGCATACTGACTATGAGGCGTACAGGCTCCGTCGCATGGGAGAGGCACTTAACTTCGATTCTATCGACAAAAATGAAAATAAGCTTCTCGACAAGGATGACATTAAGGGAGCGGAAAGGGAAGAAAAAGGACCAAGAAAAGGACAAATCAAAGGTCTTAAGTTAAGTGGTGACGAAGTTACCCAGGCCAATGTAAAGAACTTCCTTATAAACGGAGAAGGACGGGGATATACAAGGAAGCTCTTTAACAATAAAGAGACAGGGTACAAAGATAAGCATAAAACCCTTGATAGCTTCAAGGACACGATTGAAAATATGGACTCGTCGGCTATAGACACCCTGATAGGCAAGCTACAAGATATGGGAGTGCCTCTGGAGGATTTTGTCCGCAAGATGCAGGAGTCCAGCGAGTTCACTATGGTCGCCAACGACAAAATTAAGGATATGACTGACACCTTGAAGGACTCTTCATTCAGTACAGCCGTCAACCTTGTCAACTCAGGGCTCAAGCAGGCAGGAGACAACGCCTATAAGCTTGATAACAACCTCATAAAAGGAAAGGACGCTGCGAAGGCTACGAAACAGGCTTTGGCAGGTGTCCAGGCTGCATTGCTCGAAAGTATCGGAGCTGCAATGACCCAGACAGGTCTTAGCATCGCTGCGGGAGCCGCAAAGGACGGGCTTTGGGGGATGGTCGCTATGGGTCTTGCGCTTGCCGCCGCAGGTGGCGTCGCCTCGTTCGGAAGCGGCATGATGAGTGCCTACGCTAACGACAAGAGCAAGGATAAGAGCAGCGAGGAAGAGGACAGGCTCAAGAGGCTTGAAGACCTGAAGAACAATCTTGCAGACCTTCTCAAGCAGGCAAAGGATGATG
>JAGCWT010000178.1 GCA_017961705.1 Treponema sp. | reverse complement strand
TTTTAAAGACATAAAACTGTTTTGTTATAAACATAATGAATCTATCACACCCCTACCCTTAACCTTTCCCCCGCAAAGTGATATATTTTCCCCTATGAAAGACAACAAATTCAACTTTTGCCCTGAATGCGGTTCGCGCAACATTCAGACCCTCATGGGTGGCCGCAAGTGGTACTGCCCGGACTGCAAATTTGACCTTTACAACAACGTGGCAAGCGCAGTAGGACTTGTAATAGAAAACGAAAAAGGTGAATTCCTTTTTGAAAGGCGTGCCAAGGAGCCCCGCAAGGGATTTCTTGCATTTCCTGGAGGATTTTCCGACCCGGGGGAAAGTGCAGAGGAAGCCGCCGTACGTGAATGCATGGAAGAAAGCGGTGTAAAACCCAAAAGCGTGGAATACCTGTGTTCCTTTGCAAACACATACGTTTACCGGGATGTAGTCTACAAAACCTGCGACCTCTTTTTTGTGGCAAAACTCCCAGACTCTTACCAGCTAAAAGGCCAGGAAAGCGAAGTCCAATCGTTTGAATGGGTAAAAATCCAAAACCTTGAAGACCTGAACAAAGTACCGCTTGCATTTGATTCTGCAAGAAAAACCCTGGAATTCTATTTGTCTAAAAAATAATTTTTTTCTGGGCGCATGTCACCCTGAATTTGCTTCAGGGTCTTAAAGGTTTTATAGATTCAGAAGCAAGTTCGGAATGGCGGCTAAAAAAAGTAAATGCTGTCGTACTGGGAAATATTCTTCGGTATGTTGATTTTTTGAACAGTGGCAGTTAAAATAAAGTGTGACAGGAGGTTTACAAATGAGGCTTTACGTTTTTCCGCCGGTATTCTACATTTTTTTTGCAGGACTTGTGGCATACCTTTTAGTACTGGCAATTTTTCTTAAAAAGATTTCCAAGGCAAAAAAGACCTTGCGCGAGGCAGGAAAAGAAATTCCCAAAGCCTCATCATCCTACCGGACAATTTTCCCGGCAAGCCTGGTCCTTATGATTCTTCCCCTGCTGATTCCACTGGGAAACCTTATCACAGGAACAGTCGTTGCCTGTGCCGTTCTTGGACTCTACATCTCCCTGCACGACAGGCTTTCAAAACTAAAGTAAAGCAAAGTCTCTAAAATACGAGTGTAGTCAAACTTATGCCAAATCCAGTGGCATCGCAATCTGCAACACCTCTGCGCGAATCAATTTCAAACCTTGCCATTGGAATATATGCTATGTGGACGCCTGCACAGGGGTACTGATTTTTTAATTTGGAAAATAAATGAATATAAAAGAACTTTTTTCAAATGACCTGTATGATAGCAGAGAATTCTATAATTATTTTTCTAAAGATGAAATTCAAAATTTGCCCTATGGTTTATATACTTTAATCGAGGAAGAGCAAAAAAACGAGAATGAATTGATTTTTCAAAATCTTATTGAATTCATCTGTGATTTATATGTCAGTTTAAATATCAGTAATGATGATTTTGAATATATAGATTCTAAATTAGATGAAATTGGATTTTGCGAAAAGTTTTCTGCATATTTAAATTCTGATTTTCTATTCAAAAAGCAGGGCACAATATTGGCTTTTGCAAAAATGAGAAAAAGTGATAATTGTAAATATCTGGAAGAAGCTTTTATTAATTATTACCATAAAAAAAATCCTATTTTGGCTTCAACCTGTCTCAAAGAATTGTTCTATTTAAAAAGTAAAAAAGCCACAGAATATGAAGATTTACTTTTTCAGGAAATTGATTTAATAAATCTAATTTCAATTATTCTGCTGGATGATAACGAACTTACAGACAAAGCAGTAAAATTATATCGGAATAAAACGTTTTTAAAAAATATAACAAGTGAAAACCTTGTTGATTTTGCCATGAGTTTTGAAATTTTTATAACAAATGTTCAAGGTGTAAATCATATAAAAGATTTCAATAGAGATGAATATATAAAAAGTATTAATTACTTTGAAAAAATTTATGGTTCCTAGAAGGTTGAAGATTATAAATCTTTTTATAAAAAAGCTTTACAGGAAATAAGAAATAATCATATAGTTTCGTAGCCGACAGCGGGTCAAGCCCGATTTTTTTATGCTTGACGGTTTTTACAAAGTATAATTATAATATAATTATGGATGAATCAATCTTTGAATGGGATCCTGTAAAAGCGGAATTGAATTATTTCTGCAAGAAAAGCGAATGCACTTGAATCCGCACAATATGGAGGAAGATAAAATGAGAGATAATTATGATTTTTCAAATGGAATAAAAAATCCTTACGCAGACAGACTCAAAAAACAGATTACAATCCGTCTTGATGATCAGGTAATTGAATATTTTAAGAATATGGCAGAAGAAACAGGTATGCCGTATCAGAATATTATTAACTATTATCTTCTGGATTGTGTAAAAGAAAAGAAACATCTGGAACTTGCGTTTAGTAAGTAATATCACATAAAAAAGCTTCAATGCGATACGGCTTTGGCACAAAGGCTGCTTTGCAGGAGAGTAATATTAAAAAGAATTTTATAGGATTTATTTCAATTCTTCTTCTCATAATTTTTTTTGTAAGTTGTAAATCCACGCAAACAGAATCAACTTCCAGCAAAAGCCCCAGCAATAAAAATAATGGGATCCTTGTTCTTTATTGCAGAGACAGTGGCGAAGTGTATTATCAGGAAGATGAAAATGAAATAAAAAATATATTGAGCCTTTTACCTAAAACTTTGAACGTGAAGTATTCAACAAAACTTAGATTAAAGAAACTCATCTTGTTGAACGTTCGCGCCCATCATTCACATTTTTTGTATTTAACAAATGATTCCGGCATCAAAAAAGAAATTGACATCAGTGTAGAAGACAATATATGGGATTATAAAGATGGATTTGAATATCATTATTTTCCATCAGAAGGCATTGAAAAAATTATTTCTAAAATGAATAAGGGCATCAAAAATATAGCGACCTTTGAAAAAGCAAATGAGCGGAGGCAGTTTGTTGAAAAGTTAAGGGCAGACAGCAAGGTACTTTATATGAAACTTGAACCTGATTTTGACATTATTATGGGAACATTCAAAATATATGTCCCTGCTGCTAACCAAGAAGCTATAAGCCAGATTGAAGTTGAAAAAAATCTAACATCACTTTATGGTGAAGCGCAAAGATTTTTCTGGAAAAAAGAAAAGATTTTAAATAACTTTGCTATATCCCAGCCTAGGCGCTATATTGAAGAAAGTCAGGAAGCAGAACTTGAAATACGCGGAACAAAAGAGCTTTATGATAAAATAGACATATACAGGAAAGGGGAATTTATAGAAGACAATTACTACAAAACCGTTGAATATTACACAAAATATTAATAGGTTCAATTTTGAGTTTTTAGCAAGAAACGTGTCATTTTCCAGCTAGACCTGATAATCCGCTTTGAAAGACCTCCGGGGCAAGCCCGAAGGTGACAGCCGCGAACACGAAGGCGTTGGTCGTGAGCCCAAAGACGTTGGTTGCGTGCTGCGTTGTTTGCTACAGTTTCCAGCTTACGCCAAGGCTTGGCATGTAGATAAAGCCTTTTGTACTGTAGCTGTCGTCTACTGAAATTTTGAATCCGCCACCAAAATCCATGTCAATGTCCATGCTTGTTGTACCAAAGGAATAGTAAAGGCCAAGTCCTGCATAGACACCCATCTTGTCCGTAAAGCGGTAAGTGAACGAAATCTCCGGTCCAAGATAGAAAAGATAAGTATTAATCTTTGCATCAATGTCGTCTTCACTTACGGAAAAATACATGACGTGTGAACCTATGTTGCCTGTAAGAGAAAGAGTCATCTTTGGGTCGTTAATGAAAGTCCATCCGAGTCCGCCACCAACGTCATAGTCAATGCCGCCTTTTGTCTCGCCGTCAACAATGTCTTTAGATCTCGTGTAGCCAATGGCAGTTCCGACTTTCCAGGTAAAGTTTGAATCCGTAATGTGCGTATAGTCAAACTTTATGCCGAATCCATTGGCATCAAAATCGTCATCGTCAGAATCCGAATCAACATCCAGCTTTGTTACCGGAAAATATGTTCCGAAGTGCAATTCTCCTGCAAACACAGATGTGGCAAGAAATGCTGCAGCCAAGACAACCAGTAATTTCTTCATAAAAATTCTCCTCAAAAGAAAAGCAAAAAGATAAAATCACAAGTTCAAGAGCCTGTGAAACCGGTCAAAAACATGTTTTCTTAAAGTAACTATAATCCCGAAGAAACTTTCTGTCAAGAAAATCTCCAAAAAAAAAAATAACTCTACTATCTCCATTTTTTTCGCAAAAGGAAAATAGACCTCCGGGTCAAGCCCGAAGGTGACAGCCGCAAGCCCGAAGGTGACAGCCGCAAGCCCGAAGGTGACAGCTGCAAGCCCGAAGGCGTTGGTCGTGTGCCCAAAGGTGGCTGCCGTAACCTGAGGTTACTTTCCGGGGTACTTCGTAATTCGCGGGATTTCTATGTTAACACGATTCATTTTAGCAGGCGTTGCGGGCGGCGTTTGAGCCCGCAGAGGGGGTAGCACGCAACGAAGTGCGGGCGCAGGGGGAGACTTCCCCCTCCTAAATACATAGGCAAAAACCTTTTTCTCTTGTTGACACAAATCGTAAAAAATGCTATTCTTATTTCCGTTATGGCGTCTTACCCAAGTGGGAAGGGAATGGTCTGCAAAACCACTATGAAGCGGTTCGACTCCGCTAGACGCCTGCTACGAGCCGTAGAATTTACATCTTGTGAATTTTACGGCTTTTTTTTATGCTATTATGTATGGGAAGAAGACTGTCTGGACATTTTATGAGAAGACTTAAGGCCATATTTTTGCTGCTCACTTTTTTTAGCTTTTATCCGCTTACGGCAGAGGTTTCTAGCATTAACGGACAGCTTTCCGGGGGCACCAAGATCCGCTCGGTTCAAAGCCAATACTTTCTTATTATCTTTCCGGAGCAGTGCATTCAGAGCGCAATGGAGCTTAGGCAGAACGCAGATTCCATTTGCCAAAAGATTTGTTCCGATATGAACATGACCTGCCCATTTACGGCAATGCCGGTGGTTATTACCCAGAGCACGGACGTTTACAACGCATACTTTAGCAATGCAAGCTACAACCACATAGTTCTTTTTGATGCGGCGGCAACAGAAAATCTTTCCGTTTATTCCAACAACCTGCTTTCTACTTTTGAGCACGAGCTTACCCATGCGCTTACCGTGAACCAAAAGTCGGACAAGTTTAGGCACAGGCTTTGCAACATGATTTACTGGGGAGATTATATAGAAACTCCGTCCATGATAAAGGAAGGTGCTGCTGTTGCTCAGGAAAGCCGTGGTGGTCAGGGAAGGCTTAACAGTTCATTTTTCTTGCACACGATAAGGCAGGCAAAGCTTAGCGGGGAATTTCCTTCATGGGCGGACGTGCTTGGTTCAAGGGACATATATCCTGCCGGAAGTACGCCGTACATTTTTGGCAGTTCCTTTACCAAGTGGCTGCAGGAAAAATACGGAATGCAAAAGTATGCGGACTTCTGGTGGGAAATTATAAACAACTTTCACATTACCTTCCGCGGGGGCTTCCAAAAGGTTTACGGGGTGAATTTGAATGCTGCTTGGAAGGAATTCATGCAGAGTGTTCAAGTTCCTTCTATAAATAGCAATCCTTTGGCAGAGGAATTTGTTGGCGATTTTTTTAGGGCTGCGGGTAAAAAGGCTGGAGCTGGCGGTAAGGCTGGAGCTAGCGGTAAGGCTGGGGCCAAGAAGCTGGACAGTAAAAATACGAGCGGCTACAGGTACACAGGGCTTACGTCTTGCAAAAATGGCTTTGCCTACATTGAAGGTGAAACATCTTCGGTCTACTTTTCCGGCATTAAAAAGGACGGTTCATTTGAAAAGCCAAGGAAGCTTTTTGCCCACACGGGAATTACATCCATTTCTCTTTCTCCGGACGGGGCATTTCTTGCGGTAAGCTACTACAGCTACAACAGCATGAACATAAAGACAAAGGTTAAGCTTTACAACATGCAGTCAAAGGATTGGTCAAGCTTGGACGAGACAGGCCTTAGGGATGCCACGGTTCTTGTTGCAAGGGGAGCAAAAGAAGGAAAACCTTGTGAATACGCACTTGCGGCGGTAAAGGTTATTGGCCAGAAAAGCTTTATAAAGACCTACCGACTAAAAGAGGGGCTTATTATAGAAGACAAAAGCATAGCCCTACCCCAAAAGCTCCCGGTATTTTGCCTTTGCGGAGGAAGCAGGGGGAACTTAGCCTTTCTTTGCAAAGACGGCCTTGAATGGAAAATACAGAACCTTTTTGTTTACGGAAAAGCTGCCGGTAAGGGAATTGAATATTTGCTTGGCAAGGATGTTGAGCTAAGGGACCTTTCCTTTTACTACGGAACAAGCACACCCTCTGGCCTCAGCCCAAGCGACTACCCTTCCGGGGAAGAAAGCCTTGTTTTTAGCCTTGCCATGCCTGGGACTTTTCCCCGCCTTTGCATAACAGAAGCTGGCAGTGCATTCGTTCAGGAAAGGGACATATCTGGCGGAGTATACAGCCCGGTTTCTTTGGGAAAGAAGACGGTTTACAGCGCCCACTTCTACACGGACAGTAAGCTTCTTGAAATGAATACGGAAATGATTCCGCTTGCAAAGACAAATATTGAGCGGAAAGACGCTTATGCAGAAATAAGCTACCTGCACGGCAAAGAGGATGAAGAAAGTGAGCTGGCTTCCAATGGCATGGGGCTGGATCAAAATAAAGACACGGCGAAAGATAATGGCACGGTGCAAGAAAAAGGCACGGCGACAGAACAGGACAAGGAAGTGGCAGACTTTTTGGCAGACGCAAAGCCCTACAAGAACATGTTCTCCAAAAAGCTTTCGGTTCTACCCTTTTCCTACATTCCCCAGTACGACATAAACGGAAACCTTACCAACACAATCATCTTCCCGGGAATTATGGCTGTTTACGCAACCCCCTGGGACAACGAGCTTCTTTACCTTAGTACCGGCTGGGACATTTTTGGACGCTGCGGTGGGGTTTCTGCAAGGCTTCAAGGTGGGTCCATGGCACAGACACCGCTTTTTGTCTACACAGAGGCGGCTTCTTTTACATACGACGCAAACGGAATTAGGCAGCTTTCAAACAGCATAAATGTAAGCAATACGGTTCAGGTTGGAAAAACAGGCTCTATTACCGCAATGGAGCAAAACCTTCTGGTAGACGGCAAGCAGAGGGCAGCCCTAGAAGACGACTTTGCCTCTTTAATCTTTGCAGAAAACGGGGAATCTGGTGTCTTTACATCCACAAAACTTGACGATTCGGACAACCACAGCTTTTTTTCTGTGCAGAATGCGCTTTCCCTTGAATATTCAAACATACACAAAACCGGCTCTGGCTACTGGAGCAGCTCAGGCTTTAGTTTTAGCACGGTATATGCAAACAAATACATAAAGGACAAGTCTGAGGACAGTAGAAACACCTACACAAACAGCCAGCTCTTTCCTTCCGCAACGGTGCGCATAGGAAGGCTTCTTCCGATTGAATGCAAGCAGGGCCTTACCTACAACCTGCCAACAGCTATTTCTGGCTCCATCTTCTACAATGCAACAAGCCTGTTCAGGGTTTCTGCAGAAAGCATACTGTTTGGTTCTGAGATTCAGAAGGGGCTAAGGCCTGTACCGCTCTACTTTAAGCGCTTTTGCCTATCAGCAGGATATTCCCTAAGAATGGTTCACGATAACGGCAACATGGAAATTTTTAGGATTTCTGAGGCCTTTAAGGAAGCAGACAGGGATATGATAGAAGATGCACTTTCCCTTAACGCGTCCATCTACGATATGATAAACACGGGAGAACTTGCATCCCCTTCCATAATGCACAAACTGACCCTTTCCTTTGTATACCATCCGCACAGGATAAGCGAGGAAACGGACAAATTTGTGCTTGGAATCCTCTCCACCTTCTTTTTTTAGAGACAACTAAATGTCTTTTTGGGACAGCTATTTTTTCTCTTTTTTGACTTTCTTTACGCCGGACTTTATGGCCTTAAAGAGTTTTTCCATCTTTGAGTAGTCCTTAACGCCCGGGGCAGATTCTACACCGCTTGAAACATCCAGAAGCTCAGGGTTGAATTTCTGAATTATGTCCTTTACGTTCTTTGGGTCAATTCCGCCTGCAATCCAGAGCTTGGTCTTTTTGCCAACCTGCTCAACAAAGCCTTCTCCAACCTGAATGCCTGTACCGCCAACCTGGTCTCCGTCTTTTGCGTCTATAAGGATTCTTGGCTCTCCATAGCTGCACATAACGTCTATCTGCTGAAGGTCTTCCACGCTTGTTATGTTAACGGCAGGATAATGCGGTATTTCTGCCGGGGAAATCTTCTTTTTGCCGTCGTCAAGCTCTTCCGCCCTAAGGAATTCGTCTCCGCATCCGTGAAGCTGAATAAAGTCCAGTACGCCTGAATCTATAAGAGCGTAGGCATCTTTTGCTTCGCTGGAGAAGGGGTCTGTTATTACGCCAACAAGACGGACCTTTCCCCTAAGGCTGGCATTCTGAAGCTCTCCCGCAATCTTTGCGACTGTTGCACCGCCAACGTTTCTCTTGCTTTCGGCACAGAAAACAAAGCCAAGGAAGTCTGCACCAAGCTTTACCGCCTTTACAGCATCAGGGGCAGACGTTATGCCGCAAATCTTAACAAACGGCTTGGGTTTCTTTTCTATGCGGCGGCGAAGAGTTCCTGCATATTCAAGCCATTTTTTGGAGGCATCGTTTTCTTCTGCGTCTACGAATGCAGCTACAAGTGAACTTGCCATCTCCGGGTTGGAGGCAGCGGCTTCTCCCAACAGCATGCCGGTAAAGCCCAAGCTTCCTGCAAAAGATGCGGCCTGTGGGGTCTTGATTCCGCTTTCAAAAACAACACGTGAGCTTACACCGGAAATAATGCGGATTTCCCTAATCATTCCGGCTGGCTTAAGGAAGTCTATGCTAAAGTCGCCAAGGTCGCGGGCATTGACTCCGCAAACAATGTAGCGGTTGTCTACGGCTTCCAGAAGCTGCTTGTACTTCTGCAAGTCTTCGCTCTGGCGGAGTTCCACAAAAGCGGTTATCTTTAGGAAGGCACATTCCTTGGCCATCTCTATAAGTTTTTCTGTGTCCAGCATGCGGGCAATCAAAAGGACTGCATCTGCACCGCATTTATAGGCAATTTCCACTTCTTCCGGGTCAAAGAGAAAGTCCTTGCGGAGAACTGCAACGTTGCGGTTGCCTACTTCTTCGCAGACAGCAATTAAATCTTGGAGGGAACCCTTAAAATAGTTCTGTTCCGTAAGCACTGAGATTGCGCTTGCACCAGCTTCCACGTACTTTCTGGCAAGGTCGGCGGCATCAAGGTTTGGGGCAATGTCTCCCTTGCTTGGGGATGCCCTCTTTATCTCCAGGATTGCACCCTTTGAGCCAAGAAAAGGCACTACACGCCTGGGCCTCTCCATTGGAATGTCAACACCGTAGTTAAAACTAAGGTTCCTTATATCCTGCTTGCGTTTTTGAACAATTTCTTCAATAATATTCATCTTTTTTTAGCCTTCTATTTATAAATCGGCAAAAATGCCCAATCTATTTCCTTGCATTTGTAAAAAGTTATGATATAATTAAGTTAGTCTATTAAAGACAAACTTTTGGAGGAATAATGAGTCCCAGCACACCTCAGACAGAACAAGGCAAGAAGCCTAAAACAGAAGCAAAAAACCAAGATCCTCAAAAGGCTGTGCAGACACCCTCCGAAGACGATGCAAAGGCCCGTGCTGCAAAAATTGCGGCTAGAAAGGCAAGGGCAGCTGCCCTCATTGCTCAGGCAAACGCAACCTCCCCCAGGCGCATTACCGTCGTCTACGGCTCCATCCTTAAAAAGCAGAAAGAAGTGGACTCGTTTACAAAGGGAACCGTTATCCAGTTGGACCGCCAGCCTATAGAGTCGGCAGAAATCCTTGTGGACGGAAAACTCTTTGCCAAGGGCAAGCTTTCAAGCCAAAACGGCCACGCTTCCGTGCAGATAACAGAAATTGTAAAGAAATAGCCTTAAATTTGCAAGTGGGTAACTTTCAAGGGAGTTCCCTTGGACCCCGCCTTTGGAGGGGGAAAACCAGCTCAAAGTCCGAACTGTGCCCGCGCAGGTGCAAAGCACTGCTTTTTCCTCCTCCAAACCACCTTCGACGGTACGCACTTGCTACCGTCTCATCCTTGGGCACGGCTTAGGCATGTTGCGATACGTTGAGCAACATGGCCCCTAAGAACCCGGATTTATATTTTGCCAAATGACTTTTTTTAGAAGTGTTCCCTTCGACAGGCTCAGGGAACGTTTTTTTTTCGTTCTTGCCAAGCAATAGCGAGCCATGGATGGCGGCTTAGCAGATGCTAAATTGCGTACGGCCTCCTACGCCCGATTGGAGTGGCGGCGAAGCCGTTCCCGCACGGGAATGGAGCGCGAAGGCGCGGAACCACGCAAAGCGGGGAAGGCAATTAAGCTTACAGTTCTTTAAGAAAAGTATTTTCCCCGACAGAAAAAATACCGTCCAAAAACTAAAATCCAAGAGTATTCTTTACATGGGACCTAAAGTCTGCCAAGGCTTCATCCTTTGACTTTTCTCCATAGGCATAGGCAAAGACTGCTTCGTTCCAAAGAGCCTCGATTGCCTGATCCGAACCCTGAACAAGGCTTTCTTTTGTTTTCTTGGACATTTCGCACAGTTCCGCATAGTGGTTCTGGCCGCCAAGGAAGGGTTCCTTAAAGGTATTTTTTATTTCGTCCTGGGTATGGACGTTGGCAACTATGTCACCAGTCATTCTGGCATAACCGCTGCAAAAATCGTCGTCGCTAACAAGGTAGCGTATCATTTCTTTTACGTCTTCCGGATTTTTTGTGCCTTTGTAAGCGGCAAGCCAAGTTCTTCCGCAGTCGTAGTGGACCGGCCCTTCCACCATGCCCCAGTCACCGGCTGTGTCACCGGCATTTGCCTTTAAGACTGAATGGAGCCCCCAGGCTGGAAGGAAATAGCAGAAAATCTGGGCTTTTTTTCCGGCGTTGTCCGTTAGCGTGTCATTCATTCCGGCGAACCAGCCTTCTGACCACTGCTGGACCCCGGCATCGTAGTGTTTTACGTGCATTGTGCGGCACATTTCCATGTAGGACTGCATGGCCGGGTCTATAAAAAGGTTTCCGTTGGTAACCCAGTGGACTTTTCTAAGGCCTTTGTAGGGCATGAACAAATCCTGCGAAGATGAGACTATGTAGACCGTTCCGTAGGACTTTTCGTTTATGAGTTTTGCGGCATCCAAAAAAGACGGTATGTCCTTAAGATGCTTCTGAACCATTTCCGGGTCATCTGAGCCAAAGAAGCGCTTTGCAAGACTTCTGCGGTAGAATACGGCTCCGGGGAAGACCTGCCAGCTTAAGCCGTAGACATGTTCGTCGTAGCTTCCAACCTGAACCGGATAAGTGTCCATTTTGTCTTTTATCTGTTCGTATATGTCGTCCAGTGGCAGAAGGAATTTTTCGCCTTCTTCTATGTATTTGCGGGCAAAGGAAACGTCCAGTGCAAATACGTCGGGGGCACCGCTTCCGCCACAGTCCAGCGCACGGTCCAGCTTTGAGGGGAACTGGTCTACCGGGGTAAGGGAATAGTCTACCTGGATTCCGGGATGCTTTGCCTTGTAGCCGAATGAAGGGGTATCTATCATATTGCCAAGTTCGCTTGAATATGACCAGACTACGATTTTTTTCTCTGAATTCTCACCTTTTGATGAATTTGACTTGCCGCTGCAGGAAATCAACGCAATGGCTGCAGAGCACAAGAGGACAGCAGAATAATACTTTTTCATTTAATAAACTCCATGACTTTTTTGGGCTGCAAAAGAGCCTGAATCCAAAGCCTGGGGCACACCGCATGTTTTAAGATATTTTTAGTCACATTGTAGCGGGCAGACTGGCTCTTGGACAAAAAAGTTTCCAATGGATATATTATCCGCACTTAGACAAGCTTCTGTCAAGGTTTTTGGGTGGGGCAAATGGTTAAAATATTTCGGAAAACTGTCTATTTTTTGGGTGGGCTTGGCAATTTTCCGAGATATGGTTTTGCTAAGCGGGGCATTTGTTGCTAACCGGCACTTTGTTTGCTAAGCAGCGCTCGGAACAGGAGCATGCCCATTGCTTTCCATACGAATCTGCTCAAGCTTAGCCTTAGCTTTTCCACTGTCCATTGCATCCAGTGCCATCTTGTAGCCGTCAAGAATAGTGTGGGCCTTTCCGCTTATGTAGAGCAAGGCACCTGTGTTAAGTGCAACTGCCTCACGCACAGCCTTTTTTCCCCTACCCGCTAGAAGTTCAAGTGCCATGGAAGCGTTGTCTTGGCCGGAACCGCCAGCAAGGTCATTCGCATCAATTCCGCTTATGCCAAACTTTGCCGGGTCAATTACGTAGCGGAACTCCTTTCCGTCCTCGTTAATCTGGAAAACGTGGGTAAGGGCACAAGGGCTTATCTCGTCGTAGCCGTCTTCGCTTGCAACAACCATTACCCTCTTTGCACCAAGTTCCTTTGCAGCACGGGCGTAGCGTTCAAGAAGATCCTTGGAGTAAACGCCAAGCACTTCGTATTCAGCACCGGCAGGATTCAGAAGCGGGCCAAGTATGTTCATTATGGTCTTGATTCCCAAAGCCTTGCGAACCGGAGCCGCAAACCTCATGGCAGAATGGTAGACAGGCGCCATAAGGAATGCAAAATTTGTCTTCTTTATAACATCAAAAGTTTTTTCCGGAGTATTGTCTATCTTTATTCCCAAAGCCTCAAAAAAGTCAGCGGCACCAGATTTGGAAGAAACAGCCCTGTTTCCGTGCTTGGCAACACCCTGTCCGCAGGAAGCCGCAACGATTGCACTAAGGGAGGAAATGTTAAAACTTCCCTTGCAGTCCCCACCAGTACCAACAATCTCCGCAAGACCAGAAAGCGACTTAGGAAGGGGCTTTTTCTTTTTAAGAAGAACCTTTGCGCAGCCAACAATCTCGCTGGTAGAATGCCCCTTTGCAGCAAGAGCGGTAAGCATTGCGGCTGTTACGCGCTCATCCAAATCGCCGTCGGTAAGGTTTTCCATAAAGAGCGCCGCCTGTTCCTCGCTAAGGTCTTTGCCAGAGAGAACCTGGTTCAGGTAAGAGGCAACAGGAAGATTTTCCCTTCTATAATTAAGGAATGCGCGGAAGATGTTGTCCCCATCCTGACTTGCAATACTTTCCGGATGGAACTGAATTCCTTCCACAAACATTGTCTTGTGGCGTATTCCCATAATGTCTCCGTCTGCAGAGCGGGCTGTAACCTCAAAGTCTTCGGGAAGGGTTGACTCGTCTATTACAAGCGAATGGTAGCGGGTAAAGCTGGCCTTCTTTCCAACAAGGCGGAAGACTCCCCTGCCGTCCAAATCCATTTCCTGTACAACGCCGTGGCAAATCTGCTTAGCCTGAACAATTTTTGCCCCGAAAGCCTCGCCAATAGACTGGTGTCCAAGACAAATTCCAAGAACCGGTATCTTACCAGCAAAATGTCTTATTGCCTCTTTGCTTATACCGGCATCGCTTGGAGTTCCAGGACCTGGGCTTACCACAAGGCGGTCAGGATTCATTGCATCAAGGTCTGCCAAGCTGCATTCCTTAGAACGCACAACCTTAACCTCTTCGCCAGAAAGACGCTGCAATGCCTGAACCACGTTGTATGTAAAAGAATCATAATTGTCAATAACCAAAATCATATCTATCCTCCTATTATATATTTAATTTTTCACTTACAAATATAGAACTCAAAAATTGCCAATCACCTTAACCATAGCCCCAAGCTTTTCGTTGGTTTCTTCCCACTCGCGGTCGGGGTTGCTGTCGTAAACAATGCCGCCTCCAGCCTGAAGCGTCCAAGTGGCATTCTGCTTTAGCGCACAGCGGATTCCTATGCAAAAGTCAAGGTCTCCGTTAGCCTGCAAATAGCCAATTGCTCCGGCATAAAAGCGCCTCTTTATCTTCTCCAGCTTGCTCAAAATCTCTATTGCACTGATTTTTGGTGAACCGCTTACAGTTCCTGCAGGAAAGGCTGAACGCAAAACCTGAACAGGCTTTACCCCTTCCCTTACAATGCCCTCGGTATCACTTACCAAATGCATAACGTGGCTAAAGTATTCGCAGTCCATAAAGCGGGTAACATTCACACTGCCAGCCTTGCAAACACGCCCCAGGTCATTGCGTGCCAAATCCACAAGCATCAAATGCTCGCTCTTCTCCTTATTGTCAGAAAGAAGGTCCTGCTTAAGCGCCTCATCCTCAGCGGCATTCTTTCCGCGGCGGCGTGTACCGGCAATAGGCCTAATGGAAGCCCTGCCATCGCGCACACGAACAAGACTCTCCGGGGAAGACCCAACAAGCTGCCTGTCCCCAAAATCCAGGTAAAGAAGATAGGGCGAAGGGTTAACAGAACGAAGCCTGCGGTAAATTTCCAAAGCTGAATTCTCACACTCAAGTGTAAGCCTTCTGCTTGGAACCGCCTGAAAAATATTCCCCGCAACAATCTCCTTCTTAAGCGCAAGAACCTTATCCTTGTATTCCCTTTCCGAAAGGGCAAGATCCGTAACCGTACGGCAAGGCTTTGGCTCTTCCGGCGGGGCAAGATAGCTAAAATCAAGATCGCCAAGACGCTTCTTAAGCTCTTCAACAGCCTTCTGCAAATCTATCTGGTGCTCCGTATAGTTCAGGGCAAAAATATGCAGGGTCTCCGTAAAATGATCAAAAACAATGTAAAGGTGGCCAACAATAAATTCGCTTTCGGGAATATGAAGCTCATCCGTCTGTGGGGCAAGATTTATAGTGTCGCACCTTGCGCAAAACTCATATCCAAGACTTCCCACACCGCTGGCAGGAACAGGAATACCCTTTACCGGAAGCTCATTCTCCTGGGCAACATAAAGCAGGGCATCCAGAATATCGCAATCTTTTCCAGAAGCACTTCCACCGGCAAAAGGAATACGGCGGCCGTCCACAATAAAAGCAACACCGTCATCATCCTGCAAAATATGAAAAGCCTCCTCGCAAAGCAAAATTGAATACCTGTCCCTACCCATATTAAAGCGGGCACTCTCCAAAATAGCCTTGGCACCAACTTTCCTTGCCAAAGAAAAAGGCGTGTACCTTTCTCCAGACAACTTTACATATATGCAATCCTGACGCTTTTCCATAAGCGGCCTCCCGGTCGTTTCAAATTTGTTACTACTTACAGTAACAATATAACAAATCTAAATGTTTCTGTCAATAGTAATATTAACTTTTTTTCTCTTTTCTGGAGCGCATCTCTCTTAAAACTGTTCCCTCCGGTCAACTGAACTTTTAACCCGCTTTCCAAGGTCACTTGAAACTTCGTTGCGAGAACCGGCATTCGACTCCATTGCCTGTGACCGCCCCACCACGGCAACGCGTTCCTCGACATTCCAATCGGGGCTAGGATTTTTTTGTTGTAGAAAATTCCACAGCAACCTACGCCCGATTGGAAGGGCGGCGAAGCCGTTGCCGTGAGGCAATGGAGGGGGATAGGGGCCCCCGGAACCCTGGAAAGCGGGTGACGATAGGCACATTCGGTCGGATTAGCCAAAAAGCAAATTGGTAGAGCGAACAGGACTTCGTCCTCAAAACTATCATCCAACGAATTTGACATTTTAGAAATTTAGATTTATAGTGTCCATATAAGTTTTTTATAAAAAAACAAAAAATAAAAACACAGGAGTATTTTATGCTTGAATTGCTAAGTTTTGTAAACTTTGATTCCACCTACCTAAAAATTGCAGCAGCCGTTTCTGCAGTGGCAGCCATTCTGGGTTACGTTGCCCTCAGGAAAATGCTTAAGCTTCCGCAGACAAACTTTACCAAGCACACAAAGCAGTGGTGCCTTGAAGGCGTTGCAATGGAAAGAATTACGCTTCTTATCCTTCTAAAAGACGTTCTTTCCTGCATACTGGGCGTGCTGTACATTTTCTTTACGGTATTTGCAGTGCTTTCGTCCTTCAACGGATTCATCGACTCCGGAATAAACGAATACTCGGTCAAATCATGGGCAGTCGGATTTTTTATTCTTCCAATAGTTATCCGCATTGCATTTGAGCTTATCCATATCTTTATCTACAAGTGCCTCAAGTACGTAATCAAGGCCATTATCTTTGTGGCAAAGCTTATCTGGAGAATGATTTGCGGAGTGGCACGCTTTATCTGGAACTACTGCGCAACATCAGCCCATCTTATCGTGGACTTTGTAAAGTGGCTCGACTCTATGCTCAAGAACAACATAGAAAAGAACAACAAGCAGCAGCAGGAAATAAAGAACGGCAACACAATCTTCTACAACCCCAAGTTCTACACAAAAGCCCAGCTCGAAAACAAGTAAGCCCCAGTTGAACCGGTTCTAAAACAAAGGCAGGTGGCACACATTCACCATAGCAAATGCGTGGAGCTGTGTGTCCCCTGCTTTTTTTATCTTACGCAAACACTTGCAAAGCCCTTGACACTTTTTGCCTTAGCGTATATATTATTTCTACACCGCTTTTTAATGCGCGACTAGCTCAGATGGTTAGAGCATCACGTTGACATCGTGGGGGTCACTAGTTCGATTCTAGTGCCGCGCACTAAGAGGCGGTGCTTTTGTTTTTAAAGCGCCTAGCAAAGTATTCCTTAGCAACAATCACTATTCAATTAAACAAGCCAACGTCATCAGCCCACCGATCAATCTCTTCCGACCAGAAAGGAATACCGTCTATCGTTTTATCTTCACCATCACAAATGCTAATTGCAACTCCAATCCACCTATTATGAATTTCCTTACCAAAGTCAATTTCTATTTTAAAGTGTTCGCCTTCTTTTTTTTCCGTTAGGATAACATGGCTATAATATACCGGATGGCTATGCCCACCTTTTTTAGACATCTTCAATGCTTGTACAAATTTGTCAAAGTCCAAATCCGTTATTCCTTCTGGAAACTTGATGTACGAAATATCATAGGAGTTTAAAAGATCCGGTGTCAGATTATCCTTAAACTCCATTATTTGCTTTGAAAGGTCAGGATGTTCCCTCCTGTTCGCTTTCCATTCCAAATAGGGAATATAAAGCGAAAGGAAAATTGCCACCAGAGGAAAAAGGATAGAAAAAAGAATCTTTAGGCTATATGGTATTTTCATCACAAGTTTCCAAAGAACTTAGACCCGCCTAAAGACAAGACTCGTGTTCACTCCGCCAAAGGCAAAGTTGTTGCTCATCACGTATTCCGCATCTGGCAGCTCCAAGCCGTTTCCCATTATGTAGCCAAGGGGCGCGCAGTTTGGGTCAAGCTGGGTAAGGTTAAGGTTTGGATGGAAGTAGCCTTCGTTCATCATGTTTATGGTAAGCCATGCCTCTACGCATCCGCATGCACCAAGAGTGTGGCCAATGTAGCTTTTTGTAGTGCTAATGGGAACTGCCCTCTTAAAGACTGAATAAGTGGCAATGCTTTCTGCAACGTCACCTGCTGTGGTGGAAGTTCCGTGGGCATTTACATAGGCAATTTTTTCTGGTGCAATTCCGGCATCATCGAGTGCAAGCCTAAGTGCCTGGGCCATAGTCTCCGAATTGGGGCTTGTGATGTGGGTTCCGTCGCAGTTGGTTCCAAAGCCTGCAACCTCCGCATACATCTTTGCACCGCGCTTGTATGCGTGCTCCATGTCTTCAAGAATCAGGGTTCCAGCCCCTTCGCCAATAACAAGGCCGTCGCGCTTTACATCAAAAGGCTTTGGCTCTTCCTGAGGGTGGGCGTTGTCGTATGCAGTTGCACCCATTGCATCAAATGCCGCTGCATCAGGAGGAACAAGCTCTTCTGCTCCACCTGCCACCATCATGTCCTGTATGCCGTTTTCTATTGCCTCGTATGCGTATCCGATTGCCTGGCTGCCTGAAGTGCATGCTGTATTAGTTGTGATTATTCTTCCGCGCAAAGAATAGAAGACGCTTATGTTTGCGGCACAAGTCTGGGGCATGCATTTTATGTAGGTCTGTGAATCTATCTTGCTTGAGTCGTTGGTCAGCACCATGCCGAACATGTCCACCATTGACTCCATGCTTCCCATGCAGGAACCGTATGCAATTCCTGTCCTTCCGTTGTGAAGCTCTTCAAGGACGCTACCATCCTCATTTTTTAGCCCGGCGGATTCAAGGGCTTTTTCTGTTGCAGTAAGCGAAAGAAGTGCTACCCTTCCCATGCCACGGACTTTTTTGCGCGGGTACTTGGGCAGTTCTCCTGTGTAGGGGCAAGCAAGGCGTGTGTTCATTTTGTCAAAGCGGTCCCAGTCTGGCATGTAGCGTATGCAGTTTTTTCCGGAACGCAAAGTCTTATAGGCTTCGTCCCAAGTGTCTCCCAAAGCGGTAAGCATTCCTCCGCCTGTAACAACAACCCTTCTCTTTCCGTTTGCTTTTGTAAAATTCATATTATACCGCCGTTTACAGAAATTACCTGGCGGGTAATGTATCCCGCTTCTTCGCTCAAAAGAAAGAGCACCAGGTTTGCAACATCCTCAGGTTTTCCCATGCGCTTCATTGGAACAGAAGCAAGCAGGGCTTCTACCGGAGCATCCTTTAGCATCTCCGTTTCTATAAGGCCTGGCGCAACAGCGTTCACGGTAATACTCCTGCTGGCAAGTTCAACCGCAAGGGCCTTGCATGCACCAATCAGCCCCGCCTTTGCTGCGCTGTAGTTTGTCTGCCCACGGTTACCGGTAATTCCGCTTACGGAAGAAATTGCAATTATGCGCCCCTTCTTCTTGCGGCACATGGCAAGGGTCAGCGGCTGAACTACGTTGTAAAAACCGTCAAGGCTTGTGTGCACTACAGAATCCCAGTCCTGGCCTTCCAGACCTGCAAAAGTCTGGTCTTTGTTTATTCCCGCATTGCTAACGATTCCCCAGAGGGCACCATGGGAAAGCAAAAGGGCATTCATCTTTTCGCGGCAGCCTTCCCTGTCAAGAACGTCAAACTGAATAAGTTCCCCTTGGCCACCGGCTTCTTTTACCAAGCGCAAAGTTTCTTCCGCCTTTTCCTTACCGCGGTTGTAGTGGGCAATTACATAATATCCTTTTTTTGCAGCGGCAAGGCAAATGGCTCTTCCAATTCCTCCGCTTGCACCTGTTACAAGAATTTTTTTCTTTTCATCTTCCATTTTTATTTTTCCTTGGGCTAGTCATCCCTGCCCCAGCCTCTGCTCCAAATCTTTTGATTCCATTACGGTAATGAATGTAGTTACATCCGCATCATCCTGCGAAGTATTGTCCTGTCCGAATATTGCACAGCTGAATTTTGAAATGTCTCCGGAAGAAACATCCTCTGAAACTTTTATACTGATTGTAGTTCCTGCAGCAAAGGATGAAACTCTTGTCTTAAAGTGCGAGATGCTAAGTACAACTCCGGGATTGCATTTTTCACTTTCCCCGCGCACAGTTTTTTTTATGAAGGAAAGAGCCGCAACTCCCTGTGCCATAATTTCAAATGTGCACCATGAAGGAATTCCTCCAAGCACTTCGTCGTAGAAAATATTGTCCGGCTTAACGTCCAGCTGCAAGGTTATCGTAAGCTTTTCCACGTCATACTGAACCACACGGTTCAAAAGGAACATCTTGCCCTTGTGGGGAACCATAGTCAAAAGCTCATCTTTTTCTACCGGAAGCTCAAACTGCATAAGAATCCTCCGCGCTAAGAATCAAAACCGTATTGCTTCCGCCGAATGCAAAGGAATTGCTCATGCAGTTCCTTACCCTGAATTTTACAGATGAATCCTTGCCTGCAAAATTCAAGTCTGGAAGTTCACTGTCCCTTTCTCCGTCCCAGGCCTGAAGGGGAACTTTGTCCGACCCCTTGGCACTTTCTTGGATAAGAGCCCAGCACACAGCAGCTTCCAATGCTCCAGCCGCACCAAGCGTATGCCCTGTCTCCGACTTTGTGGAACTGCACAAGAGCTTGTGGTTTGCAAAAACTTTTTCTACAGCCTTTGCTTCCATAGAATCATTAAGGCGGGTACCTGTTCCGTGAAGGTTAAGGTAATCAATGTCTTCCGCTTTTAAAGCTGCATCGTCCAATGCCTTTTGCATAGCATCCGCAGCCCCATTTCCTTCCGGGTCAGGAGATGTTATGTGGTAGGCATCCGAACTTTGTCCGCTTCCCGAAAGAATTACAGGCACTCTGCTTTTTAAAAGGTTGTCACGGCTAAGCAAAAAAAATGCCGCTCCGTCGCCCAAGGTTATTCCGTTTCTGTTTTTGCTGAATGGATTGGTCTTTTGCAAAGAGATGGATTCAAGTGAATCAAAACCAAGAAGAACTGTGTCAGAAGCAATGTCTACGCCACCTGCAACCACGGCATCGGCAAGCCCAGAACGGATAAGTTCTGCCGCTTTGGAAATTGCCGCCGCACTTGAAGCACATGCCGTAGTGAATGCAAGGGACGCACCCTTAAGCCCATAGCTTTCGCTTACAAAAGTTGCAACATAATCCGCACACTGGTTTTCCAGGCTATAGGAAAGCGGAAAATTCCCCTGCTCAAAAAAAGCCTTGTGACCCGCAATAGAAAGTTCGCTTCCGTTGTCGCAAGAACCCACGCAGACTGCTATGCGGTCAGAGCCGTATTTTTCTTTTGCTTCAAAGATAAAGTCCTCTATCTGCAAAAGAGCTGCCGCTTCCAGCTTGATTATTTTCATATCAAGGCGGGCTTTTACCTTGGGCAAAGAATCATCTTGGACACGGGCTGCAAAAAATTCCTTTCCAGAAAGAGTCCTTGTTTTTTTTATTCCTGAATTATCAGCGGAACACACACCAGCCCAAAGTTCGCCAATGTTTTTTCCTGCCGAACAAAAAACTCCGGGGGCCGAAAAATAAATTTTTTGCAAAGATTCTGCTCTCATTAAGGTTCAACCTCCGTAATGATATAGGTGTAGTTACGAAGGTGGTTTCTTATCTTGATGCGGCTAATCTTTTTTTTCTTAAGACTTATTTCTATTTCTTCTATTAAATTCTTACCGTCATGAATTGTGCGCGTAATGGAAGTGGATGTTTTTGTTTCCGAAAAGGCAAGCCCTGCTGCAGAGTAATTTGCCTTTAGCACATCAAAGTCATAATATGCGTTTTGAAAATCCGCAACTATATATTCAGCCCTAAAGCTGTCTGGAAAAAAGTGGGATTCAAATTTAACGCTTTTTCCATCGTAGGAAAGAAAGCCAATGTCTACGCCAAAAGTGCTCAAAAGGCAGACAGAAATTTCTTTTTTATCCAGCTTAAGATATGCCATCATCGAAAAAGATTTTCCGTCAAAATCACCGCTAAATTCCTGGGCACACTCTTTGGAAAGGGAGCAGGCAGAAGGCGGCAGAAGTTCTATACATTTTTTGTCGGTAATATAAACCGGATGGAGTTTCTTCTTGGCAGAAGAAGCGCATGAAAAAAATGCAAATGATGACAAAAGCGCAGAAAAAATAAGAGCTGCCGCAAAAGTCTGTCGAGTAAAGTTCAAAAAGTTTTTTTGTGTAGGTAAGAGTTTCATAGGAATTTTAATTGTAAGAAATATGCCGTCTTTTGTCAAATACAGCAAAAGGGGCGGGACACCCCCCCTACTCCGAAGCGAGGGGTTTCCCGCCCCTTAAA
>JAGCWT010000012.1 GCA_017961705.1 Treponema sp. | reverse complement strand
GGGGGGGTGCTTTTGTCAAGAAAAAAACAACCAAACATACGCCGCCATGGAGCCCCTTTAGTACCGCGCTAGCGGTATGAGCCGAATAGGCGAAGGGCGGAACGGCGGTGACGCAGAGGCATATTCGGTCGAGTTAGCCAAAGAATGAATGGTAGAACGGAAAAAATCACCGTCCAAAATTTAAAAATGATTTTATGAATAAATTTGCTATACATATTGCAAAGTATCTGTATAATAGAATAGAGGAAAGAAAATTTTTGGCAATAGAGATTTTTAACCGCGTAGAATTAAAATATCTTCTCATGCAGGCTGATGTTGACGCGTTGCTTCCTTTGCTTGGCGAAAAAATGAAAAGCGATGCCTATAATCCAGGCGGAAAAACTTATGCCATTTCAAATATTTATTTTGATACGGATGCGAATGAACTGATAATTAAAAGTCTTGAAAAACCAATTTATAAGGAAAAGCTTAGGCTTAGGAGCTACGGCCAGGTTCATGACAAAAGTGAAAGGGTTTTTCTGGAAATTAAGAAAAAATTTGACGGTGTTGTTTACAAGAGGCGCAGTGCCTTTTCGCTTTTAGAGGCAGAGCAGTTTTTAAAAGACGGAATTATTCCTCAGAATGGACATGTAAACAAACAGGTGCTTATGGAAATTAAGGATTTGATGAAGCGCTACGAACTTAAGCCAAAGGTTTTTATTTCTTATGAAAGGCTTGCATTTTTTGGCAAGGACGATTCTGATTTTAGGCTTACGCTGGACAGGAACATTCTTTCCAGACGCGAAGACTTGTTTTTGGATTCGCCTGTTTACGGTAAGGCTCTTTTAAAAGAAGGACAGTGGCTTATGGAAGCAAAGGCTTTTAAGACTTTCCCGCTTTGGTTTGCACACTTTCTTTCGCAGAGAAAAATATACAAAAGCTCGTTTTCAAAATACGGTGCGGAGTATGCTAGTTATAAAGGAGAACAATTGGTATGAACGATTTTTTTAAATTTGGCGAACAGGATATTTCTATTCTTATAAACATGGCATTTGCCCTTGTAGCAGGTCTTTTGATTGCGGCGGGGTATTGTTTTTCGCAAAAAAGGCGGACTTATTCAAAGAGCGTTGTAGCTACAATTTTACTTTTGCCGATTGTTGTTGCAGTTGTAATTCCCCTGATTGCCACCGACTTAAAAAAGGCGCTTTCGCTTGCGGGTATTTTTGCGCTTGTACGCTTTAGGTCTGTTCCCGGTGACGCAAAGGATATTTTCTATATCTTCTTTACGCTTACAGTTGGCGTTGCAATTGCCTTGGGATATTACGTTGTTGCCTTTACACTTTTGGTAATCGTATCTACTTTCTACATCTTAATGTGCCGCTGCATAAAATTTTCTGAGGACCAGATTTTGCGGATTACAATTACTGAGGATATGAACTATAACGGTGCCTTTGATGATGTCTTTGAGAAATACCTTTCAAAGAGCGAGCTGACCGACGTAAAAACTTCCAATATGGGAACTCTCTTTACCATAAGCTACAGCATCCGCTTAAAGGATGAGTCAATGGCTAAGGAGATGATTGACGAGCTTAGAACCAGGAACGGAAACCTTACCGTTGTTGTGCAGATGGATCCGCAGATGTTCATGAAGCTTTAATCTTTAATATAGAAGAGAAGGAAAAAAATGTTTGAAAAAAGGCAGCTCAATAAAATAACTATCATTACAATTGCCCTTGCCGCCTGTCTTCTTGTGCTTAGCATAATCTTTTCTGTACGGGCCTTCCGCTCCACATCATACATTGTTTTTGTGGAAGACAAAATTTATGATGAATACATAAAAGCCAATCCGTTTGCTAAGAAAGAGCAGACTCTTATTTTTGTAAAAGAGTCAGAAAAAAGCCAGGTAAAAGAAAAGGCTTTTGGTCCAATCATAAAAATTGCAGGCAAGATTCAAGTGCAAGAAGAAATTGCGCTTCTTCCCCAAGCCTATGGCGAAAACCAGAAGTTTTTTGTTCTGGAAGAAGAGCCTTTGCTTCCTTCTGTTCAGGCGGATTTTACTTCTGCAAAATCTGGTGCTGCAAATTCTCCGGAACTTAGCATTAGCTTTTCAAATTCGGATGGGCTTCCTTTGGGAAACAGGGCAATTCCTGTTGATGGAGCCTATGCGGGTGATGAATCCTACAAGCTGCTTGTAAAAAAAGGCGTGCTCTGTAGTGTTTTTGAAGAAGGGCTTTGCAAAGATATTTTTGAATATTGCGAAAAGATTTTTATTGCCTCTGAAAATGCTCCGGAAAAAAAAACTCCTTCTGAACTTGTGACCATAGCAAGCGTGGGTGACATAATGGTTGCCAGGGGAGTTGAAGAGATTCTTATAGAAAAAAAAGATGGACTTGAAGCTGTTTTTGAGGACACTCTTCCACTTCTTAGGGGTGCAGATTTTACGATTGGAAATTTGGAAGGGGTTGTAACAGAGTCGTGGAAAAATGCGACAAAGACTTATACCTTTAAATTTAAAAAGGCAGTTCTTCCAAAACTGTTGGAGGCTGGCTTTGACTACCTTATGCAGACAAACAATCACTGCTACGATTATGGCGAAAGCGGATTCAAAGACACTCTTGCGGCCTTTTCTGAATACAAAATTCCTTCTAGCGGAATTGGTAAAAATAAAGAGGAAGCAAAAAAGTTTTATCATACCACAATCAAGGGGCTTCCGATTTCTGTGATTTCCTGCGGGGCATTTCCTGTTGAGCGTTCTGGCTTTAACGGAGAAAAGACTGCAACTGCAACAGAGACACGGGCTGGCATTTTGTGGAAAAGCGACGAACTTTTGGAGCAGATTAAGGCAGAAAAGAAGGCCGGCTATTTTGTTATAGTGAATGTTCACGGTGGAGAGGAATACCATTTTTCTCCGTCAAAAAAACAAAGGGAATTTTATGAGGCTCTTTGTGACAATGGGGCAGACCTTGTTTTTGGAAGCCATCCCCATGTGCTTCAGCCTACGGAATGGCACGGCAAAAGCCTGATTGTTTTTTCCATGGGAAATTTCATCTTTAACGGAATGGAAAACATGCCGGGTGGAACAGACAGCGAAGTTGTAAGGGTTGGAGTGCTGGGGGGACGCATTGCATACGTGGAACAATATCCTGCTAAGATAAAGAATAACGGCGTACGGTTAAAAAAGTAGGCACGGCCGGGATTGGAGGGGCGGCATAGCCGTTACCGCAAAGCGGTAATGAAGGCGAAAGCCGGAACCCCGGAAAGCCCCTAGCATAGGGAGCGCCGCAAGAAAAAAACGAAACTCCCTATGCATTTTAAAGCAACACTAATATTTGTTCCTGATTTCTTTTGCAGCGGCAACAAGATTTTTTAGACTGGAAAGAGTTTCCGCCTCGCCACGGGTTTTGAGCCCACAGTCCGGGTTTACCCAAAGCTTTGTTTTTTCTACACGCAGGAGCATTTTTTCCAGTGCATCTACAATTTCTTCTTTTGAAGGAATTCTTGCTGAATGAATGTCGTAAACACCTGGGCCTACTTCTGTACGGAAATTTGCTGCCTTGAGCGCGTCCAGAATCTTTAGGTCTGCACGGCTTGCTTCGAATGTGATTACGTCTGCATCCATTGCATCTATGTCGCGGATAATGTCGTTGAATTCGCTGTAGCACATGTGGGTGTGAATCTGTGTCTCTGGCTTAACTTTTGCGTGTACAAGACGGAATGCCGGAATTGCCCAGTCAAGATATTCTGAATGCCAGTCTGCGTGGCGCAATGGAAGTTTTTCGCGGAGGGCTGCCTCGTCAATCTGTATGATTTTGATTCCGTTCTTTTCCAAATCCAAAACTTCTTCGCGGATTGCAAGACCAATCTGCAAGGCCTGTTCCTTGAGCGGAATGTCTTCGCGGGGGAAGGACCAGTTTAGGATTGTAACAGGACCTGTAAGCATTCCCTTTACAATTTTATTTGTCTGCTTCTGGGCAAAGACTGACCATTCAACCGTCATTGCTGAGCGGCGGCTTACATCTCCCCAAACAACTGGCGGCTTTACACAGCGGGTGCCATAGCTCTGAACCCAACCGTTCTGCGTAAAAATATATCCATTCATCTGAGTTCCAAAATATTCAACCATGTCGTTGCGCTCAAACTCTCCGTGGACAAGAACGTCAAGGCCAATTTCTTCCTGGAGCTTTATGCATTCAGCAATTTTTTTCTGATTGAATTCTACATACTGTTCGCGTGTGATTGAACCCTTTTTGTAGGCGGCACGGTTTGCACGGACATCTTTTGTTTGCGGGAAAGAACCTATTGTTGTTGTGGGGAACAAAGGTAGCTTAAAGTTTTCGTGCTGAATTTTTTCGCGGTCGTAGAAAGATGGCTTTCGTTCAAAGTCTTGGCTGCTAAGGGATGCTACTGCACTGCGGACTTTTTGGTCTGGAAGGACACGCTGGCCTTCAAACAATGCCTTGTTTGCTTTAAGTGCGGATTCATCCTGGTTTGCAAGCTCTTTTATTTCTACAAGTTTTTCTTCTGCATAGGAGAAGTGCTTAAGAAGGTCTGCTTCGAGCTTTGTTTCTTCTGTAGTTGTGTAGGGCACGTGAAGAAGTGAGCATGAAGTTCCTATTGCAAGATTTTCTGGGGAAATGACATTTTGTATTTTGGAGATGAGTTCATTTTTCTTTGCATAGTCTGCACGCCAAATATTTTTTCCGCAAACAATACCGGCAAGCAAAAGGGTGTCTTTGGGGAAGCCTTTTTCTACAAGCTCAAGGCTTTTGCTGCCTTCTATAAAGTCAAGGTTGATTGCGTTAAAACCAAGCTGGCACACGTCGTCATAAACGTCGCGGATGTCGCCAAAATAAGTTGTAAGGATTGTCTTAATTTTTGCATCTGCCTTAACCGCTGCAAGAAGCAAGGTATAGATTGTTGTGAACAATTTTTTTTCTTCATCACTAACGTCAAATACAAGTGCGGGTTCAGCAAAGGAAATGTATTCTGCTCCAAGGGCGGACAGCTGTTTTGCAAGTTCACCGTAAGCTTTTGCCGCTTCTTCTGCAAAGTTTGCAGCTGATTTTTTTCCTGTGTAAGTTGCCAGACGCAGGAAGGTGTAGGGGCCTATTACAGTTGGAACGGTTTTTATGCCAAGGGCTTCTGCTTCTTTGTAGGCCTTTATTAGAGAATTGCCGCTTTTTAATGCAAAGTGGTCACCATCAGAAATTTCGGGCACAATATAATGATAGTTTGTATTGAACCACTTTTTCATTGGAAGAGCCTTAACGTCTCCCTTTTCCCCCTGATAGCCGTGGGCTGCGGCAAAGTATGTGTCCAGTTCGCTTAAGTTTAAAGCCTTGTATCTTTCTGGAACAATTCCAAAAGTAAAAGCTGCATCGAGCACATTGTCATAAAAAGAGAAGTCATTGGATGGGATAAAGTCAATGCCTGCCTGCTTTTGTTTTTTCCAGCCGTATTCGCGTAGGCTTGCCGCCGTTTTTTCCAGTTCTGTTGCAGAAATTTGTCCTTTAAAATAAGACTCAATTGCAAATTTAAGTTCGCGCTTTTTTCCGATTCTTGGGAAACCTGTTACAAAAGTTTTTACTGCCATTTTTTATTCCTCATATTTGTTCTTTTTTGAATTATAGGAAGAAAATCAAGTTAAGAAAAATACTATTTACAGTTGGTTTGACATAGTTTTTAGCTATGGTAATAAATTGCACAATTTGGTAAGATGGCGGTATGACTTTACAGCAGTTAAAATATGCAGTTACAGTTGCAGAAACAAAAAATATTACGGAAGCCTCACGCAAGGTTTTTATTTCTCAGCCCAGCCTAACAGCAGCAATTCACGAATTGGAAAGCGAAATGGGGATAACAATTTTTTCGCGGACAAACAAGGGTGTTACAATCACAAATGAGGGTGATGAATTTTTGGCCTATGCAAGACAGGTCTTGGACCAGGCATCGCTTTTGGAAGAACATTTTAAGGGTGAAGCAGAAGCCACTCCAATTTTTTCTGTAAGCTGCCAGCACTATTCTTTTGCGGTAAAGGCCTTTGTAGAAGTAATAAAAGAATTTGGCGGAAATGAATATGACTTTACCATACGCGAAACCCAGACTCACGAAATTATAGACGACGTTGCAAAGCTAAAGAGTGAAATAGGAGTCCTTTATCTGAGCAGTAAAAATCAAAAGGTAATAGAAACGCTTCTTAAAAAAAACAATTTGATTTTTGAACCTCTTTTTACAACCAATCTTCATGTCTTTATTTCTTCAAAAAATCCTCTTGCAAAAAAGAAGAAAATAAAAATAGATGACCTAAAAAACTATCCCTATCTTACATACGAGCAGGGAGACTTTAATTCATTTTACTTTGCAGAAGAGCCGCTTACCGAAGTTGATTTTGACTGCCACAAGAACATTCAGGTTCGCGACAGGGCAACCCTGTTCAACCTTCTGATTGGCTTGGATGGATATACAATTTGTTCTGGAGTCATCAGCCACGAGCTTAACGGACCGGAGATAATAGCCCGCCCGTTGGATACAGAAGATTTTATGACCGTTGGCATTATAACGCGAAAGGATATGTCTCTTTCCCGCTACGGAACTGCCTACATTGAAGCTTTAAAGGCTGCAAAAAAATAATGGTTGCTTCCGTGGGCTTTTGAGGCAAAACAATCAATCGGTAAGCCTAGGAATACAAAAATAAGTTTAATACACCTCTTGTTAGACAGAACTAAGTATGCTATAATTTATTTATGTTAGTAAAAACTAACAGGCATGAAAGAATGTTTTATGGAGGAAAGTATGACAGACGGAACAAACAAATTTCTATGGGGTCTTGCGGCAGGGCTTGCTGTTGCTGCTATTCTCAAAACTGATACTTTTAAGAAAGGCGCTGCAAAACTTGTTGCAAGTGGACTTCAGCTAAAGGATGATGCAAAGGAATACTTTGAAACCATCAAAGAAGATGCGGAAGATGTAAAAGCCGAAAGAGATGCTGAAAAAGCATAAAAAACTTCTGCGGGGCATACAATGAATTTTACAGTAAAGCATTCTCTACCGGGGCAGATTCGTATCTGCTACGATAAGAATCAAATTTCCAAGCGACAGGCTGCCCTTGCGTACAGTCTGCTTTCTGTACAGGATGGAATGAATAGTGTGTCTGTTAACTATACGACCGCTTCATTTCTGATTTATTATGACACCAAAATAATTTCTGAAAAGCATATCAAGGCATATTTTATGGCGCTTTCCGGAAAGTATCTGAACAACCGCGAAATGCTGGATGCTGTTGAAGAGCCGCATGAACAGCAGAGCCTTTTGTTTGATATTGCCTTGATGACGGCAATGCATTATGTAAAAGCAATTTTACCCTTGCCCGTAAGAATTGTGATGAGAGCCCTGTCTCTTGGCCCAAGAATTTTGAATGGGGTAGAGCACCTTGCAAAAGGTCAGGTTTTCCATTCCGAAGTTCTTGATGCAACTGCAATTTCCATGGCATTGCTTACCCGCGATTTTAAAACTGCATCAAACATCAATTTTCTTTTGAATATTGGTGATACAATAGAAGAGTTTACCAAGAAAAAATCCTACAGTGATTTGGCAGACAGGCTGATTTCTCAAAATGATCAGGTTCAGCTGCTTGGCAAGAATCAAAATGGAGAAACAACGGAAAAAACAGTTCCTTTGAGCATGATTAAAAAGGGGGACGTGCTTGCAGTGCGTACCGGCAATGTTATTCCTGTTGACGGAACAGTTTTGCGGGGAGAGGCTCTTGTTAACCAGGCGACAATTACCGGAGAACCGCTTGCTGTAGAAAAGAGGGAAGGTGCCTCTGTTTTTGCTGGAACCATAGTGCAGGAAGGGGAAATCTTTGTAGAGGTTCGCGAAACTGGTAAGCATACAAAAGTTCAGAACATTCTTCAGATGATAGACAATTCCCAGTCGCTAAAAGTTTCTTCACAAGTCCGCTCGGAAAATTTGGCAAATCATCTTGTAAAATACAACTTTATGCTTTCTCTGGCTACATTCCTTGTTACCGGGAATATTGCAAAAGTGATGGCAACTTTAATGGTGGACTATTCATGTGCAATGAAACTTGCCGCTCCTATTGCAGTTTTAAGCGCTATGAAAGAAGCCGCAAGCAATGGCATTATCGTAAAGGGTGGAAAATTTTTGGAAAACGCTTCCCTTGCAGATACGGTCGTATTTGACAAGACAGGAACTCTTACAAATGCAAGGCCCCAGCTGGCAGAAATATATGCTTACGATGGCAGACAGAAAGATGATGTTCTTGCAATTGCAGCCTGCCTTGAAGAACATTTTGCCCATCCTATAGCCACTGCGATTGTAAAGGCCGCAAAAGACAAAAATATCCTTCACCCTGAGGAACATGCAAAGGTTGAATACATAGTGGCACATGGCATAGCAACAACGCTGCACGGTAAAAAGCTTTTGATTGGGAGCCGCCACTTTATCTTTGAGGATGAAAAATGCAAAGCCCCGTCTGACCTGGAGAAAATCCAAAAGGATGCGCTGGAAAACGGAATGTCGCTTTTGTATCTTGCAGAAGAAAAAAATGTGATAGGAATTTTTGCAATTAATGATCCTGTACGAGAAAATGCGGCAAAGATTATAAAATCCCTGCACGAGTCGGGCATTAAAAACTGCGTCATGATAACAGGTGATGACGAAGGTGCCGCCAAGAATGCAGCAAAACTTACGAAAATTGACCACTATATTTCGCGTGCCCTGCCAGAGGACAAGGTTGAATATGTAAAAGCGCAAAAAGAACTTGGCCACAAAGTGATTATGATTGGTGACGGAATAAATGATGCGCCTGCACTTTCTGCTGCAGATACAGGTATTGCCATGGGAGATTGTGCGGATATTACCGGAGAAACAGCCGATATTGTCCTTTCTGCTGATGACGGTCTTTTGGGCTTGTACAAGACGCGTGTTCTTGGCTCACTGATGATGAAAAAAATTGATTCTAACAACAAAAATATTGTTGCGGTAAATACGACACTCATGTTCCTTGGTTTGTTTGGAATTATTTCGCCGTCACTTGCTGCTGTTTTGCACAATGCGTCTACGGTTGCCTTTAGCGTAAATGCAATGAAGCCGTTGCTTGGAACGCAGGAGGTTTAGTCCAATGGAATACAGATTCTTTCCTGGCAGGTTGCGCTTTAGGGATCATATTCTTTGCGACAAGGATATAAGAAATGCCGCAATAGAAGCTGTAAAAATAATATGCCCGTCCGCAGAAATTACTTATACGGAAGCAACATCTGGTATTCTTGCAACATATCCGGTTAATTCAATTGATGTAGAAAAGCTACAACCCCTTCTTCCGCTTCTTTTGGAGATTGAACCAAAAATACGCTTTTACAATCAGTCAAAAAAAGAAGCGGTTCTTGCCGGAATAGAAAGAATAAAGGTAAAGGCAGAAAGTCTCTAAGCAGATTACTTCATCATGGCTTTTAGGTCTGCAAAGCGGCCCTTCTCATCAGTGTGGGCTTTGTTGTGCCGTTCTACCTGAGCAATTCCCCGCATTTCTGAAAGGTTATGATATCCGTGGCTCTTCATAAACGCACGTAAGCCATTTTGAATATCAATTGCAACATTTGGATTTGTAAATTTAGCCTGTCCAATTTCTACGGCACTTGCTCCAGCCATGATGAATTCAACTGCGTCCTGCCAGGTACAGATTCCTCCAATGCCAACAACCGGCACTCTCTGCTCCGGCGGCAGCTTGTTTATTTCCTGTACAACATCATAAACGATTCTTAGTGCAAGTGGCTTAAGACCCGGGCCTGAATACCCTGCATGCACATTGTTAAAGAAAGGTTTTCCCTTGTCAATGTCAATTGCAACTCCATGAATCATATTTATTAAGCTGATTGCATTTGCACCGGCTTTTATACAGGCAATTGCAATGGGACGGTTATCTGCCGCATTTGGCGAAAGCTTTACCATAATAGGCTTTTTTGTAACTGCACGGACCGCGGAAACGCAATAGAAAGCCGTGTCTGCGCTCATTCCCCAAGCAAGCCCTGCTGCCTTAATATTTGGACAGCTAATGTTGAGCTCAATCATATCGCAGTCAGTCTTGTCCAAAAGCTTTGCCCCTTCCACATAGGATTCTATGTCGCTTCCTGCAAGATTTGTGATTACGACAGGTCCAAGCCCTATCATCCCAGGAAGAAGGTTTTCTATGTAATAAGGAATGCCCGGATTCTGAAGGCCTATAGAATTCATATTTCCCCCGGCAACTTCAAGGCTACGCTCACCGTGATTTCCTTCGCGGGGTTCTAGCGTTACTCCCTTAGAAACAATTCCGCCCCAGGCAGCCACATCACTTACACCGCGGAAATTCTGCCCAAATGCAAAAGTTCCTCCGCTTGCAATTGTTGGATTCTTAAAATGAACACCTGCTATGTCCACGCTCAAATCTGGCTCTTCATTGGTTGCCAAGGGTTTGCGGCGTGGAAGAGGCGGGTCAAAAATAACTTCGCTTGCATCAAAGACAGGGCCATCCTTACAGCAGCGCTTAAGACCCTTTGTTGTTTCAATAGTGCAGCCAAGACATGCTCCAAGACCGCAGAGCATTCTGTGTTCCATACTGATGTAGCATTTTATTCCAAGTTCAGCGGCCAACTTTTGAACATAAACAAGGGCAGGTGTTGGGCCACAGGCTAAAATCAATTCGTAGCCGGCAGCAAGAACAGCTTCTTTTGTAAGCGCACAAGGAAGCATTCCTTTGAGGCCGCATGAACCGTCATCCGTAGTTACAAAAAGTTTATTCGGGTGAATGCGGGAAAGACCATAAGAGCCGGATTTAAAAGCCGCATAAAAATCATAAGAAGCATCCGGAAGGTTGTCTGCAAGATTTGCAACAGG
>JAGCWT010000011.1 GCA_017961705.1 Treponema sp. | reverse complement strand
CCCGCTTTGCTTGTGGTGTTACTTTGCAATTAATAGCGCAAATTTGCTTGTAAAGTCGGTGAGCGTGTTTATGAGCGACTAACGCCCCCTGCTTTGGGGACAGAGGGCTAGGAAGTCTTAGTTAGAAGTTGTAGCTTGCGCCTAAGTAAACGTTAATGAAGTTTGCATTTATTGTTTCGTCTACAGAAGCTTCTGCTACAGTTTCATCATGAGCTGTTGCTTTTACATCATATTTTCCGGAAGTTATATATGTGTATCTGAAACCTACGAGAGGGCTTATTTTGCTTTGGGGTAGGAATTTTGCCTGAAGGTCAAGCCCAAAGCCTATTCCGGTAAAAGAGTATTCATCGTAATAATCGGCGTGGAATGGTGAGGAATCCCCTTCCTGTTTCTCACCTTGAGCCTTTACCTTGGCAATTGCAAGGCCTGCCCCTGCCTGGAACTTTACAATGCTGCCAAGCTTTGCAGATGCGGCAGGACCTACAAGGAATTTTATGGATGTGTCATCATCGATAAAAATGGGTGTGCCAAAATTTATGCTTTCCATAAAGCCTGCAGAAAATATGTCGTTCAGCTTAAAGAGGTTGTAGTTTTCTATTCCGAATGTTGGAAAAGAAGCGGATCCGTCAGTTTCGTCGCTTTCGTCTGATGATAACGAAGTTATCCTAATACCCAGATTTACCTGTACGTCGCCGTCATATTCAATTGCGAATGCGGCAGACCCGATTAATGCTGTTGCCATGGCTACAGCAATGCCTGTAATTAACTTTTTCATGTAAAATACCTCCGACATGAATTTTTTTTATAAGCATAAACCTTGTTTTAGGCTTAAACTTTTGTATGATGGTACTATACAAAAAAAAGTACTTGTGCAAGTGCCTTTTTGGGGTGCCACTATTATTTGCTACTGAGTGTGTGCTAAAATATTTCTTAGGAGGAGCTTCTTTGTTATGAATGCTCAGTTGCAAAATATGGCCCGTTACCATCTGCCGGGGCTCTTTGAGTTTTATGATTTTTACAGGGTTTTTCTTCCGCTTTTTAGGGAGCATAGGGAATATTTTTATGACTGGTGCGAGATTGCATCAATTTACGGTGCGCCTTCGGACTGTGTTTGGGGTGGTGGCAGGGCTTGTTCTGGGGATGCGGATGCAAGGGATGTGCTTTCTTTGGTGGATGACTTTGGCATTTCTGCAAGGCTTACCTTTAGCAATTCCCTGCTTGCAAAGGAAGATCTTTTGGACAGGAATTGCAACGCCCTTTGCTCCATGTTTGAAGGCTTGAAGCTTCCTAGCGGTGCAATAATCCATTCTGATCTTTTGGCGGACTATCTTGCAAAGAATTATCCCGGGCTTTACCTTGTTTCTTCTACAACCAAGGTGCTTACCTCTTTTGATGATTTTATTTTGGAGCTGAACAGGAAGGAATTTAGCTACGTGGTTCCGGACTTCCGCTTGAACAAGGAATTTAAAAGGCTTGGCTTGCTTACTAGTGAACAGAAGGATAAGGTTGAATTTCTTTGCAACGAATGCTGCAATTTTTTTTGCAGTGAACGGAAGCTTTGCTACGAAAACGTTAGCAGAAGGAATCTGGGCCTTGATGTTCGTGAGCACAAATGCACTGCTCCGGGTGGGGATGGCGGCTACCGCTTTTCTCTTGCAAAGAAGAACCCGGCTTTTATTGGCATTGGTGATATTGTGGAGACCTACCTTCCCATGGGCTTTTCAAACTTTAAGATTGAGGGCAGGGGGCTTGGAAGCGCTCTTTTACTTGAGTTCATCTTGTACTACATGACAAAGCCTGAATGCCAGCTTGAAGTTCGCGAGGCGGTCTATCTTGATTCCATGCTGGACTTGTTTTAGCTTAGCCTAGGGTAAAGCGCTTTAGTTCTTCTAGGATGGGGTGGCACTGGTAAAGGGCTATTTCTTTTGCTTGGGATTCAAGCGGTAGTTTTATTTGGTCTGTTATTTTTACAGCTTGGTCAAAGTGGGCTTTGTTTACCCGTGTTGCCAAGGCGGTGTGGGGAACCCATATTTCCGGGAGGTAGTAGCCGTTTTCTGCCCTTTCAAATTCTTTTAGCAGAATCTTGTGCAGTTCCAGGTTCATTTTTGCAAGGAAGCTGTCTTTTTGGGGCTTTAGGAAAATAACTTTTTTGTTGAAGTTTTCTACCCCGGTGAATTGGATTTTGCCGGGCTTTTGCTCTTTGGAAAAATCTTTTACAAGCTGGATTAGCCTTGCTTCTTTTTCTTTTGTTCCGTGGAAGGCTCCCAGTGTTATGTGGGGCGGTATGTGGCTTTTCACGATGAAGCTGTCTCCTGTTGCGTCTGCCAAGGCCTTTACCGCTAGGGATATTCTTTCTTCCGCTTCTTTTGAGAGATGCAGGGAGACAGCGTATGTTATTTGAGGCGTAGTGTTGGGCATAGGGCTATTTTAGCATGAATTTTTGCAAATGCGTGCTATTCGTGGGCGGAAAATTCGTTGTAGAAGTCTGAGTAGTCCTGTCTTTTTTCCTTGCAGAAGGCCATTGCTGCCCTTGGGTGCTGGTTCAGGTAGCCTGTTACCAGGTATGGAACGTCGTAGCCCCATACAACCCCATCTTTCTTTAGCTGCTGCATGTATTTTTCTATGAATTTTAGCGTCTCGTAGAATTTGTACTTGGGATTTTTTAGGAAGGCAAGGAGGTTTTCCATGAAGCAGTTTCCTGCACCGCGTCCCATTCCACTGTAAGTGGCATCCAGCCAGTCAACGCCGTCACCGCAGGCTTCTATTGTGTTTGCAAAGGCCAGCTGCTGGTTGTTGTGGGCATGAATCCCAAGCTGTTTGTTGTAGCGGTCTGCATATTCCTTGTAGAGGGCACAAATGCGCTGCATCTGTTCCGGGTATATGGAGCCGTAGCTGTCTACTATATAAATGCAGTCAACCGGGGAGTGGCCTATCATGTCCAGGGCAACCTTTACGTCTCCTTCCTGAGCGGTGCTGATTGCCATTATGTTGCAGCTTACTTCGTAGCCCTTGTTTTTTGCGTCTTCTATAATTTCCAGTGCACCGGGAATCTGGTGAACGTAGCAGGCCACGCGGATAAGGTCTATGGGGCTTTCGCTTCTGGGGCGGATGTCTTCTTTAAAGTCACAGCGGCCAACGTCTGCCATTACCGCAAGCTTTATCTTTTTTTCCGCATTGTCACCGATTACGTTAAGGATGTCTTCGTCGTCGCAGAATTTCCACTTGCCAAATTTTGACTTGTCAAAGAGTTTTTTGGAGGCCTTGTATCCGACTTCCATGTAGTCTACGCCTGCTTCTATGTTTGTCTTGTAGAGTTCCTTTACAAATTCGTCGGTGAAGTTGAAGTCGTTTACGATTCCGCCGTCGCGCAGTGTTGCATCGATTACACGGATTGATTGGCGCACGCCCATGAGTGCTGATAGTTCTTTCATAATAAGCCCCGTTTGTTTTGGTTTTCTATGATACTATCAAAAGAAACAAAAAAGTGCAAGTGGTGCATACGGAAATGCATGGATGGATTTTTCGGGCAATCCTACGCCGCCGTGGAGGGGCGCGCGGTAGCGCGTTGCCGCAAGGCAATGGAGCGGGTAGGGGCCCGCGGAACCCCGGTTCTCGCAACGAAGTTTCAAGCGAGGGCGGTGACGCAAAGGGGCTGGCGGTCGAATTAGCCAAGGAATAAGATGGTAGAGCGCCTTAAAGGTTCGTCCAGAAGAAAATTTATTTAAAAAACTTAAGGAAAAAGGTAAAATATAACAAAATATTATATT
>JAGCWT010000177.1 GCA_017961705.1 Treponema sp. | reverse complement strand
TGAGCTTAAGATGGACAGGGGGCGTGGCTTTGAGGATGTTGCAGAAGAAGCGCTTTCCCAGATTGACGCAAACGGTTATGCGGAGCGCTTTGCCGTAAGCGGAAAGTCAATGTGCAAGGTGGGCCTTGTATTTTCCAGTGAGGGCAAGGGTATGGTCGGTTGGAAACATTAAGTACCTTTACTAATGTAATTACTGAAAATTTTCCAGTATAGAAAGCAGGGTTCCAGCAAAGCCACAAACCCAAAACTCTAGAATACTTGCCCCCGCACCCATGAATGCAGGGACGGCAAGGGCGTTTTTTGACATTACAAGCAATTGCGCCTCAAACGTGCTTCATGGAACTTTGAGCCGCGGAGGAAGGGCATTACAGGAAGCAACGGAGTGTCCTTCCCCGGCGGGGCAATGTCTGGATTCCCACATATGGCGGTTTGTTCCATTACGCGGGGAATAATCCTGTACGCTATATAGACCCGGATGGAAAGAAAATATTGGTTACTTTTTATCAATTTTTCCAGAATTCTTCAGCAAATAGAACCATACCCATGGGAGAAACCGCATCTGGTGTTTACGATCCCGAAACAGGAATTGTTACAAAACAAAATATAATTGGAGATTATGGATGCTTGTTTACATCTGCAATGAATATTGCCAATGATATAAGACGACGGTATTGCGAGGAAGGGGCTATTGGCATGCCTAAAAATATAACAATACCTCCGACTTCTATTTCTGAAAAAGCTAATTCAGATAAATATTTTACTTATGATGATCATCCTGCTATCCATGAGTCTGATGCAAACATGACATTGGACACTGTGAAGCAACTAATAGAAGATGTTTCTCATTGTAAAGTTTCTATAGAAGAAGTAAAAGGTGCCTCAAATATATCAAATGCCATAATATCTTTGAATGAATCTGCAACGGATAACGGTTATATTATTGCACATTGTGGCGGTCACTTTTTTAATCTTTTTGGAATTGATAGTAATCCAAATCAAAATTTAAACATAGGGTATCTTTTTCATGATCCCTATATAAGAAATTCAATTGAGAAAATCAACGATTTTCGCAAAAGTGTTAATGATGGGGGAATTGATAAAATTTTTATAGTAAGGAGGGTCTTGAATGATGATTAGGAAAATAGAATTTTTAATTTTTATATTAATATCCCTAATGTCCGCAAGTTGTCGGCAAGAAGAAAACATAAAAAAGCTGGAAATTGCCGTAGCAAAAAACAATATACGAAAGGCTGAAAAGGAGCTTCTGGATATTCAGCATATTTCTGATGCGGAATATACAAGGCTATGCCAACTAAGCGTAGAAAACAAAAATCTTGCAGTACCCTTAATGCTAATTGAAAAAGGAATGTCACCAGACATATACGTTTCTGATTTACCTTTGTCCTTTTACTTCGTTGACTTTGCCACAAATTCAGAATTCTCAGAATTGCTAAAGGCTAATGTAAATTTGCAGTTAACAGACAATAAGGAATTCAGAAATATTCTGGAATATTCGGTTTGTCTGGATAAAAAAGATTTTTTTACTGCCTTGGAAAAGAAAATGGCTGAATATTCATCAGAAGCTTCTTTTATTAATCAAATGTTCAGAATATTGAAATATGCCATACGCACAAAAAAAATCAATTATGCACATGCTATCATAGAAGATGTTACTTTTTCAGACAGAGAAAAATACGACTGCTTAAAATATTTCGAAGAACTTATTTTAAAACAAGTTCCAGAAGATTTGGTTGCTTCTTTTCTTAAAAAAAACAAGGACATATTGTTAAAGACAGAAATGTTCTCTTATCATGTGGTTACTCATTATTCATATTTAAAAGATTGCGGCATGGATATTTCTGACGCAAAGCTTATAATACCGGACGAAGCCGTTGCCGACATTCTTTTGGACGGGGACCCCAAAGGAATAAAATGGTTTCTGAACAAAATTGACTGCAAAAAAAAATATCCCATGAATGGCGAGCTTAGAGAGATAAAAGACATTCTAAATTACAGAATAAGAATCAAGTCTGGTGCCATTGATGGAAGTTACGAGGAAATGAAGGAAAAAAATAAAAATGAAATTCAACTTTTAAAACAGGTTAAGCAGTCGTTGTAAAACTTGGCTTTATTTTTTTAGAGGAATACATATACTTTGTGGTCAATAGATTTTTTATTCACGCTACAGATAGCGTTTTTGCGACATGTGAAAACACCCCCACTTCCTCCGTCAAATAGGTATTTGTCGGGGAAGCGCGGAAATTGCCCCTTTTTTGGGGCAGTTTGCAGTAAAAATTTTGTGAAGCGAGGAGTTTAAAAACTAGAAATGGAAAATTCCTGCCGGAAAAAATACAAACCATCTCCCAAAAAATGGACTCTTGCGTCCAGATATTCAGAATTCCGCAGGAATTCCGCCTTAATCCCAGCAAATGCCGGTTTGTTCCATTACGCCGCCAACAACCCGGTACGCTATATAGACCCAGATGGAAATTTCCCGACTTTCTATGACTTTTGGAATTTTATAAAAAGTTATGCAATGGGACAAGACAAGGTGTATGCGTCTATAATGGCATATTCAGCATCCTCAAGGACAAAACCCATTTTAGTGAATATAAATTCTTTAGTAAAAAAGCTTTCTGATATACCGTATGGTGAGGAAGGTGCATCAAGAACAGAAACTATAAAAGCTTCGAATACAATAGAGAATACCAAGTATATACGTATAAAATCTGATTTCTTTCGCAATCTAGGATGTTCCGGTAAAACACAGTCTGACGCAAATTTAACTGATATTCCCAGTGCAAATCCTTCTTCTGTTGAAGCAGTTATTAATTTTGCAACTATGGTATCAGAAGTAGGCATAAAGAGTAAAAGAAAAATTGGTGAAGTTCATTTAAAATACAAAATTGTAAATGGAAGTGTTGTAAATTGGGTAATCGATGTAAAAGGCTTGGATCCTATTACAAATGGAGATTATTATGTTCGTTATAAAAAGGACGAAGCAATAAAATTTTTATTAGAAAACAAAGACAATGAGGCCTTCTATGACAATAAAAAACTTAAAAAACTTGATGATTTGCTTTAGTGCAATTTTTTTGGTCGGCTGTTCTTCCACAAAAGTGATATGGACAGATCTCCGTGAAGAAAAACATGATTTTACATTAGAGTTGTCTTTTGAAAATGTTGAGACAAAAAAAGAAACGAATTGTAAATTACGGGCAAACAAAACAAAAGAAATTTCATCATTGAAAAATATGGAATGGACAGGATCTGAACACCCCAGCAAATATACTGTTTCTTTTGCATTGAATATTGATAATTCTATTATACAAATTATTCTTATGGATAATCCTAAAGGAATGAAGTCATTATCATACGATTCTGTTTTGCCAAAGAAAAAAGAATCATTGTTTTATGGATTATTTTTCTATGATAAGAAACGAAACAGAACTGTATGGCTCTATTCAAAAGATAATGTCTTTAACATAAATCCTGATTACATAGAAGTTAATCTCAATACAGATTTTAGAAATTACATAAAAGAGCTAACGGACAACAAAGACACTGGATATTATATAAACGGTTCTATATACGGAACAGACGAAAACTTTTGCGCGTTTGTGTATTATATACAAAGTTCTTTTTCTGATACTTTTTTACATGCTTCTCCTAATTATGATGATGGGATTGATGCTTATTTATATCCGTTGAGTAGTATTAAGTAGTACAATTATACATAAGTAGCCCGACGATACCTTATCCCTGGGCACCGTTTTTTGACATTCCAAAACCTGACATATCCTGCCGGAGGTAAGGCTGCAACAGGATGTGTTCTCCAGACGCATTTTCTTTTTTGCAGCGGAGTGCATCTGGAAAGCACCGTCACGCGCAAAATTCAGTCGCAACCAAATTTACAGAGGAAAACATACCCGGAAATCCTATGGAACAAGGTATCTAGCCCCCAAATACAGCCGCTGGATTAGCACAGACCCTGCCCTTGGAGAGTACATCCCCGCCGCAGGCAAGGCAAATGCCAAGGATATGGCAAATTTGCCCGGAATGGGAGGAATTTTTAATCCCAGCAAATGCCGGTTTGTTCCATTACGCGGGCAATAACCCGGTGCGCTATATAGACCCGGACGGAAGGGAAGTAACAAAAGAAGACGTAAGAGATTTTGTCCATACAGTAGGAGCAAATCCGCTTTCTGTTTGGGCTGCCCAGAAAGGAATATTTCCAAATAAACTTGTAGGTTTTGGTTACGACCCTGAGCAGGGAGTGTTTCATACAACCTTTTTTTGTCCACAAAGTCTTGCTGGTTATACGAACCTGTATGACTGGGCATTTGACTTGGGAACCAGTATGACACCTGTAAAATATAAGTTTTCTTCAGGAGGAACAGATTATTGTTTATGGGGTTGGAAAGGTGATTACCTAAACCTTGGAGCTGGTTGCGAAATCGGTTTATATAAGGGCTCTTTACTTAATAAACTTACTAATGACGATACTTATATAGTCGATTTTAGCTTGGCGATGGATGTTGAAGCAACTTTGTATGTAAACGGACAATGGGCGGGAACCTATAACTCAAAAAAATTAGGTAAACACTGGTGGCCAGCAATCTTTAACCCTCGCTATCAGTATATCAATAAGGAGTCAATTACCGCCAAATATAGGATTACAATGCCAAATAAACAATTATACATGGATTTCAAAAATTATGCTAAAAAAAAGACAGAATTCAAAAATTGGGATGACGAAAACCTATCATTTACCATTATTTATTAGGAGCATTTTTATGAAAAAACTATTTTTGTTATTGCTTATTATTATTGTGCCCATATTCAGTTGTACTGGCAAAGAGAAAATGGGGTTTGGGCAGCGGGATAAAATGAACAAACAGATGGCGTATAAAATTGTAGAACTCATAAATGCAAAGGATATTGAAGGATTATACAATCTGTTTTCTGAAGAAGTAAAAGAAAGTGATTTGACCTTGAAAGAAGACATAGGAAAACTCTTCCCATATTTAAATGGTAAAATTGTTTCATGTGAAGAATATGGGATTGCAATGAAAGGTGGTATAGAAAAGGAAAAAAATTCAACTCGATATGAATCTGAATTTAAAATCAAAATTAAAGACACCGTTTATTTCATGTACTATGATTATACTGTTAGAAATGATTTTTCCCCAAAAAAAGAAGGTTTAAGATTTATAAAGATATTTAAGGAATCAGAACAAGAAAAATATTTTTGTTATTGGGATCTGATAAAATCTGGAATATTTCTTCCAGATGAAAATTGAGTCTCAGAGAAAAAGCATTCTGCATATTTAGCAGAGTGCCTTTTTTTCGCTGAGTTTTTTGTTCTTTGCGGAAAAATAGGTGTTTTCTCATACGCTACCCATAGCGTTTTTGCAGCGTGCAAAAACACCGCCCATTCCTCCGTCAAATAGGTATTTGCCGGAGGAGCGGGCAAAACACCCCTGCTTTGGGGCAGTTTGCAGTAAAAATTTTATGGAGCAAGGCGTTTATTGGGAAACAAGGGCAGTATGGAAGATACGATAGATGAAAACGGTATGGATAAATTCGATAAGCATTTTATGTTTCTAAAAAAACATTGGTTAAAATTTTTGTTTTTTCCACTTATATGGATAACAATTCTATCGTGCAGAGATTTGTTTTGGGGAGGTGCTTATGTTTGGAAAGCTTGCTTGTTTCTTTATATAATAAAGTCCCTGGCATATTTTGCACATTATTGTCTTGTGAAAAATTATTCACGAGAAAGAATGCTAAAAATGCAACAAAACTATATTGGCCATTTTCCAGAACTGCAAATATGCTTATTTGGTTTATTTTTCGTTTTAGGATGCTTTTACTTATTTACGGGAAAAGGTGATGGCATTGTTTTTTGTACAGTAATTTTTTGTTCTGGAACAGAGGATGTTCTTGAATATTTTGAATTGAAGAGAGTTATCGATGATTAATAAGAAAGAATTCTTCAGCCTGTTCTACATTTCTCCGTACAAAATCATAGACTACAATGGCTTAGACATGAATGAAAATTATCATTGACAATGTGTATATAGTGTGTATAATAAAATTATGAAACGAAAGGATCTTGTTAAGCGGCTTGAAAAAGCAGGTTTTGTTTTTGCAAGGCATGGCGGGAAACATGATGTTTACAAGCGGGACAAGGCTGAAGAACAGATTCCACGCCACACCGAAATAAACGAAATGCTTGCCAAAGCCATTGTAAGGAAATGGAACCTGTAAACCTTTTTGCAAAAGGATGGCAAGAATCTTTTCTGAGGGGTAATTCTATGAATGCTATTTATCCGGCTATTTTTACAGAGACAAACGATAAAAAAAATCCAATCCTTGTTTATATCCCTGACATAAACGGAATGACAGAAGGAAAGGATATTGCAGATGCTATTGCAATGGCAAAAGATTATATTTGCAATTCCCTTTTTGACAAGAAGGATTCTGAAATGCCGGCTGCAAGAAGAATCGACGAAATTGACTTGAAAGAAAGTCCGTTCTTTGACAACGGAAAGTCTTTTGCTTCCCTTGTGGATGTTGACCTGAACGCTTTTAGATTAAGGGAAAAATCAAAGAGCGTCCGGCGCAATATTACCCTTCCGCAATGGCTGGATGATATGGCAACAATCGCAAAACTGAATGTTTCTGCAATAACACAAATCGCATTAAAAAAAGAACTGGGAATCGCCTAGCCAAAGGCAACTGCCCTCTGAAAATCCCACAAATAGCAACTTGACGGATGAAGATTCTTCCCCAAGGCTTAAGAATACTTGCCCCCCGCACCCATGAATGCAGGGACGGCAAGGGCGTTTTTTGACATTACAAGTAATTGCGCCTCAAACGTGCTTCATGGAACTTTGAGCCGCAGAGGAAGGGCATTACAGGAAGCAACGGAGTGTCCTTCCCCGGCGGGGCAATGTCTGGATTCCCACATATGGCGGTTTGTATGCATACGCGGCAAATAATCCGGTACGCTATATAGATCCGGACGGAAGGGAAGTTACAGAGGAAGATATAGCTAGAAAAATGCTATACGAGGCTGCTTCTTTCATTATTAAAAATGCAGAGACACCAGAGGAATTAGTTGTGGCAACTACAGTAAAGGAAATGATGAACAATAAAAAAGTTCAGTTGGATAATATTCTTGAAAGATTAGGGAAAGAGGATATTCTTGCATATTATGACCATGGAAGGAATACTGTTACTGGTAAAACAAGAGATATTATAGTTTTGGATATTGGTAATATAGTTGACAAAAAAATGCCTTATCTAATTGATACTTTAACTCACGAAGCAGCGCATGCTTCTCATTATCATCTTGGACATCATAATAATCGAGTTGCTGAGGATATTAATTGTTTTGATATAGGTCTGAATATGTCCAATAAATATCGTAAGATGAATAATGAAAAAGTGATATTTGAATATTATTCTGATACTTTAAAAAAAAGAATAATAGAAATTTATGAAAAAAAATATGGTGTAGAATATGCCCCTACAGATTTTATGGAGTTGAAATAAATGAAAAAAGGACTTTTAACCGTTCTATTGCTGTCAATATTTATCAAGTGCCTGTTTTCTCTGACGCTCATAATTATTGAAAAGGAGACCGTGGAAATTGCAGGTTGGGTTGAGGAATATCATTCCTTGGAAAAAGAATATCCAAAAACAATAGAGGATGTTTTGCAAAAAGATTTTAGTTGTTTTGGTTATAATCTATCTAATTACTATGATGGTTTATTAAAACGCGGATATAGAATTTTTATAGAAAATAAAACTCTTGTCGTTCTTGACAGTAAGAATTTAGATAAATGCGTCTATGATTTTGAGAAAAAAATATTTCTGTCCTATGAAGGAGAAAATTTGATTGATACATTTACAATACCATATTTTACTAATCTGCGGTAATCATGAATCCAAAAATCAGACAGCGTGGATGGAATAGCATATAAAAACTTTTTGTTTCCACTACACGAAGTCATGAGACCTGACTGGACTTTTGATATTACAAAGGATTGCGACTTAAATAGTTTATTGGAAGCCTGAGTTGCATCAAAAAGGTATTCTGGAGTTGATTGCAAGTTCAGATAATCTCCTGAAAAGGAGACAAAATTTATTCCTTTGCCGGGATAAAAATTGACTTGACTATAAGAAATTTGCTAAACCGTACTGGAGGAAATGAAGGTATTTGTTTTTTGACATAAAGCGGACATGAATTAAGCAGCCACCCCCGCTACTCCCACATATGGCGGTTTGTATGCATACGCGGCCAACAACCCGGTACGCTATATAGACCCGGATGGAAGGACTGAAAAAATTCCTGTGCCATTGACGGGCCGAATCGGTACACTGGCACAAAAGGATGTTTCCCTTTATATAGCATTGGCAAACGCAAAAGGAGTAGATGCAGAAGCTGGACCTTCTTTGGGAACAATTGTAGAGGGAGAGCCTATCACGGGATTGAAGAATATTTACATGGATATTTATTCTCCTATTCCTGGTATAGTTTTATATAACGCTTATACAATAAAACCTGACGCAGTACCAGTTCCAATGACTGACGAGCAAAAAGAAAGCGCAAAAAATTTTGCAAAATCAGCAGGAATTGCAGTTGGTGGTGGAGTTTGTATATATTTTGCATGGAAAATTGCAAAAATAATGGCGGCCTCTGTTTTTGCACCGCCATTAATTCCTGCAGCTATAATAATGCCTTGAGGATATTCTTATGCATATTGACTTGTTGAAAGAAGAATTAACACCTGAAGAAATATTTTTTGTTAATAAATACATTGGCAAAATTTTTAAACAGTTTTTTATGTTGAATGGATATAAAGCAGACCGCAACTCTGCAACGAAAGGATGTATTAATTTTTTTTATGAATACAATTCACCAGCTTTAACATTTTTTGGGTACAAAACTTTACCTCATGAAGCGCCATTGCAGTTTATGCCAATGCGCTATTATGATTACCCGAATACTGATGATGATTTTGCTTTTAACACATGGGCACCAAATCAGGGGTGGATACTAGGTTTTGTAGAAAGGCTTTTAAGTTCATTAAGTAAAAGCATGTTGAAGATTATTGATTATGATGAAGAAGAGTTTTTAAGAATACTTGATAATGATAAAAACAGATCTAAACTCCTTGTGCAGAATTCTGTTGCTCCCAATGAATGGAATAAGCATATAGTAAGTATTCAAGAGAAAAATTCAAAAAAAACTTTTACCCCCTGCTATTTTAATTTTGAACGATTCTCAAATAAAGAAATAAGGGAGGATATAAAAAGGCTAATATTGAAATAGTGTTTTTTTACAGAAAATAGCCCCTCTCGGGGAAAAATTTGCTAAAATATACTCGGAAGGAAATGCTGGAATGTGATTTTTGACATAAAACGGACGTAAAATCAGTCCCACATATGGCGGTTTGTATGCATACGCGGCAAATAATCCGGTACGCTACATAGACCCGGATGGGTGTAGCCCGACAGAACTTGAAGCAGCTTATATGGCAAGAGATGTCTATGATTATGCTTCTGGCAAGGGAGCTCATTTAATTGGAAACTGGAAACGAGAATCAATAAAAAAATTAAGTCATTATATTGATGTTGGCTGTACAATACAGTTAACAAGTTCTTATTCTGTTCATATAAAAAAGACTATTGAACTAGGAGGTTATTACGGAATATATTCCAGAGAATTGTCTGGGAAAAAAGAATATGCATTTGTAAACAGGGGGTCTGCATCATTATCTGACTGGTGTGAAAATGTTCAGCAACCATTCGGAGAATCAACCGATATGATGTTATCTATTAAAGAAGCAAATAAATTTGTAGAATCTCATCCAAATTCGGAAATTACTTTTATAGGACACTCTAAGGGTGGAGCAGAAGCAGCCGCAAATGCTGTGGCAACAAACCTCAATGCCATTTTGTTTAACCCAGCTACGGTCAACCTGTCTGCCTATGGACTTTCTGCTTCCGACTATAATGCAAGTATGAATGTTTTCATTGTCAATGGAGAGATTTTAAATGGAATATTTGGTCCATTTTCTAGCCCCATTGATAAATTGACGTTCTTACCCCATCCGCCTGCAATTAGCAACTCAAAAATTGGCGTTGCCGTAGATTGGCATTCAATGGATTCTGTTATTTTTTCATTACAAATGGTAGGTTATGAATGATGATTAAAAAGATTTATTTGTTTTCTCTTATACTATGTATTTTCATTTTCTTCGGCTGTTCACGGACAATATTTTTGTCTCATCACATAACGGATAATTTCAGTAATACAGATGCCCTGGAATTGGCAAAAGCTGTCCAGACAGAAAATGTTTCGAGAATAAAAAAAATATGC
>JAGCWT010000176.1 GCA_017961705.1 Treponema sp. | reverse complement strand
GTTGTCTTCGTACCAAGCAACACGGTCAATGTCGTCGCTTCCGCTGTAGTCCGTGTCCAGTGCATCTTTTTTTCCGCCACGGGCTGCGTATTCCCATTCCGCTTCGGTGGGGAGCCGGTAGCCGTTTGCGCTAAAGTCGCAAGTGTAGCCATTTTTTCTGCTGCCCTTGTAGCATGGGGTAAGCCCCTCATTCAGACTGCGCTGAACACAGTATTCAATGGCATCGTACCAAGAAATCTGGTCAACAGGACGATTGTCTCCCTTGAATTTTGAAGGATTTTTTTTCATCACTTCTTCATACTCTTTGTTTGTTACCTCATGAATGCACATGTAAAAGCTTTCGGTAAGGGTTACTTCATGCTGAATCATGTACTTTATCTGCTGTGGCTCCTCATGCCCCATTGTAAAAGTGCCACCTTCCACAAGAACAAAGTCGTCCTTGTTCTGAGCCCAGGCAGTAGAAGCGAGGGCTAGTGTTAGCGTCATGCACAATGCGCCAAGTTGAATCAAATGTTTTTTCATGAAAAACCTCCGTTGTATTGAATACCCTAAATTATGGTTCGCGTTTTTGCTTGTGTCAACTAAAAGTCAAGTATTGGTAAAAAATGCCTCAGTAAAAATGCCTTACTATACAAAAAAAAAGTGTGCGCTATACTGGTGGTATTATACGTATTTGCATCTTAGGAGGAACTTTATGTGTGCCCAGAAAAAAAATGGTAACAATCAGGAGAATTCCGGCAAGATTTTTAAGAAATCCAACATATTCTGCATTGTTACCGCCTGTGTCTTGATTGCAGCCAGCCTTGCCCTTTCCAGGAAGGGGTCAAAGCAGCGTAATGAATACAAGAAGCTTTTGAATGCCCTGCCGGAACTTACCACAACAGAGCAGATTCTAAAAGCCGTAAATGCAGCGGAAGAAAAACAGTACCTTATAAGCAACTATGAGTTTCCTGCCTATATACCCGTATCAGACCCGGCTGAATATATGGGCGGAAAATACATCTGTATTAGCGTAACCTGCTTTGAAAAGGGCAGCGACGGTAAGTTAAAGCATGTCTATCAGCGGGAAGGAAAGGCATGCGGCCGCCTCTTCTTTGACAAGGAAACGGAACTGCTTGGCATAAAAGAAGCCATGTCCGGACCTTTTGTAACAAGAAGGAGGCACTCTAATACTTTGGAATACCACTACTCATGCATAGATCCTGATGCAAAATTTACGTTTGTAGCTTCCCTTGGAGACCGCAAGGCTAGCATTTCGGGGGTTGGGGGCTTTAGCTCCATGGTTTGCGGCAACAAGAAAACCCTCATAGCTTCTTATGCAGGAGGCAAAAGCCTAATTTCATTCTTGCTTGGACTTGCAGCGGCATTTTTCATTTTGCTTGTCATCATAGACCTGTCGGACATCTTTGGAAAAAAGAAGCGCGCCCTTAAAAAGCAGCAGGAAGAGGAAGAGTGGAAGCAGACCCTTGCATGGCAGGATCAGCAGCTTGAACTTGCGAGAAAGCAGAGGGAATCCGAGGAAAAGGGGAATGTCAATCAGTAAGTCCCCCAGAGCTACTACGCCACAAAATACCAGTCCTCAAAACAATCACGGCATGGATTTCAGGCAAGATGTTGCATAAAAAAAACTGCCGCAAAAAAAAGAAAAGTGAAACTGTGGTGTAATCGCTTTTCCTTTCCGAAATTAATATTATGGAAGAAAAAGAAAAACGCTCTGTCACCGAAAGCGTGGCAATCCTTGTCTTAGTGATGGTTTTTTGCGCTGTCGGGGGCTGGATCTACGAACTGATTTTCTACCGCATAGCCCTGGGACGCTGGATTAACCGTGGAACATCCCTCGGCCCCTGGATCCCGGTTTATGGATTTGGCGGACTTTTGATGCTTTTTACCTGCTGGCCGCTAAAGAAGCACCCTGTCCTCGTCTTTTTTACCGGAGGCATTGCCGCTGCAATTCTTGAATACTTTACCGGCTTCTTTTTGCTAAAGGCCATGAACCTTCGCCTCTGGGACTACACAACTGAACCCTGGAACTTCCTGAACTTGGACGGCTACGTCTGCTTTAGGTCTGCCGCAATCTTCTGCTTCTTTGCCCTGCTTCTAATTTATGGTGTCATGCCCTTTGTCTTGTCCGTAAAGAGAAGGCTTTCCAAGCGGACCTTCATCTGCATAAGCTTTGCCCTGGGTGCCATTTACGCCATAGATGTCCTCTGCCACGCAGTCACCGGCAATTTTCAGCTGGCCCCAACCCTATAAAGAAGAAAATCCGCTAAAAAAATCCTCAAAAAAAATCCTCCCCAATATCCTTCCCCAAAAGCCATATATTGGAATATAATGGTAAAAACTGTTCACAAGAAACTGTTTACAAGGAGCTTTCCATGCGCAAATTCAAGGTTGTAAGCGACTACGAGCCAAGTGGTGACCAGCCGGAAGCAATAGACGCCCTGGTAAAAGGACTGGAATCCGGCGACCGCTACCAGACGCTAAAGGGTGTTACCGGAAGCGGCAAAACCTTTACCATGGCCAAAATCATAGAAAAGTGGCAGCGCCCCACGCTAATCATAAGCCACAACAAGACCCTTTCCGCCCAGCTCTACCGCGAATTCAAAACCTTCTTCCCCAACAACGCAGTGGAATACTTTGTAAGCTACTACGACTACTACCAGCCGGAAGCCTACGTGCCAGCCCGCGACCTCTACATAGAAAAAGACGCATCAGTAAACAAAGAAATAGACAAGCTCCGTTTGGCCGCAACCTACGCCCTAATGGAAAGACGCGACGTAATCATAGTGGCAACCGTTTCCTGCATCTACGGACTTGGCATGCCTGACCTCTACAAGGAAATGCAGGTTCACGTAGAAAAAGGCCAGGCCCTGGACATAAAAAAGTTTGCAGCATCCCTTGTTTCAGTCCAGTACCAGAGAAACGACATGGTGCTAGACAGGGGCAACTTCCGCATAAAGGGAGACACACTGGAAGTCTTTCCCCCCTACATGGAAACCGACCAGGCCTACCGCATAGAGCTGGACTTTGACGAGGTTTCAAGAATCCGCCGCTACGACGTAATGAACGGCAATACAATAGAAGAACTGGACGAATTGAACCTCTTCCCGGCAAAACACTTCGTAGTCCCCAAAGACATGCTGGGAACTGCAAAAGACCGCATCCTCTCCGAACTTGAAATGCGTGTGGAAGAACTCCGCGGACAGAACAAGATGCTGGAAGCAGAACGCCTAAAGACCCGCGTCACCTACGACATGGAAATGCTTAGCGAAATGGGCTACTGCTCAGGAATAGAAAACTATTCGGGACCAATTTCAGGCCGCACCCACGGAGAACCGCCGGCAACTTTGCTGCACTATTTTCCCGATGACTTTCTCTGCATGATAGACGAAGCCCATGTTACTGTACCCCAAATTGGAGCCATGTACGAAGGAGACCGCAGCCGCAAGCAGAACCTTGTGGACTTTGGATTCCGCCTGCCCTCTGCCCTGGACAACCGCCCGCTAAAAGCAGACGAGTTCAACAAAAAGATGAACCAGGTAATTTTTGTTACAGCAACGCCCCGCCCGGAAGAAGTAAAAAAATCCACCCGCATCGTTGAACAGATAATCCGCCCCACAGGCCTCCTTGACCCAATCGTGGAAGTGCGCCCCAGCGAAGGCCAGATGCAGGACATCTATGTGGAAGTCCAAAAGCGCATTGCAAAAAACGAACGCAGCCTTGTCCTAACGCTAACAAAAAAAATGGCGGAAGACCTCACGGACTACCTTACGGGCCTTGGCATGAAGGTAAAGTACATCCATTCGGAAATAGACACATTCGAGCGCGTTGAAATCCTAAAGTCGCTAAGGTCGGGAGAAGTAGACGTACTAATCGGAATCAACCTCCTGCGAGAAGGAATTGACCTTCCGGAAGTAAGCTTCATTGCAATCTTGGACGCAGACAAAATAGGCTTCCTCCGCAGCACAACATCACTCATCCAGATAATCGGAAGAGCCGCCCGCAACTCCGAGGGAATGGTCGTAATGTACGCAGACCGCATGAGCGACGCAATGAAAGAAGCCATAGACGAAACCCGCCGCCGCCGCTCAATACAGGAAGCCTACAACAAGGAACACGGAATCACCCCAAAGACAATCCGCAAAGCCGTAGAAGACATACTCGTTCACCAAAAGGAAGACGCAGAAGAAAATGCCAGCGTTACCCTGGAAGTCCTCAAAAAATCGCTCAACCTCTTTGTGCCAGCCCAGCGAAAAAAACTCGTCGAAGCCCTCAAAAAAGAAATGGCCGAATGTGCCGAGCGCTTGGAATACGAGCAGGCCGCCGTCTACCGAGACCAGATTGCCGAAATAGAAAAACAGTACGGAACAAAGTAAAAGTATGTAATTTTTCCTCCTTTTCTCGGAGCGAATGCATTGGTTTTACTGTGCCCGGCACTCCGTGTCCGGTCAGACTTCCGCGTCATTTACCCGCTTTCCATGGTTCCGGCTTTCGCCTCCATTCCTCCCTTTGGTCGGAACACGCTGCGCGTGCCATTCCAATCGGGGCTAGGCTTTATCTC
>JAGCWT010000175.1 GCA_017961705.1 Treponema sp. | reverse complement strand
GAATGAAGTTGAAAACCTTAAGAAGATGGGCGTAAAGTTTGAGATGAACTTCCTTGTTGGCCGCACATCAACCGTCCAGCAGATTTTGACAGAAAAAGGCTTTGACGCTGCTTTCGTAGGAACAGGCGCTGGTCTTCCAAAATTCTTTGGCATTCCTGGCGAAAATTACATAGGTGTTTTCTCTGCAAACGAATATCTTACCCGCGCAAACCTGATGAAGGCTTACGATGCTCAAAAAGCAGACACTCCTTTCTACAGCGCAAAGACGGTCGTAGTTTGTGGCGGTGGAAACGTTGCAATGGATGCAGCCCGCATGGCATTGCGCCTTGGTGCAGAAAAAGTGTATGTCGTTTACCGCCGTACACGAACAGAAATGCCAGCCCGTGCAGAAGAAGTTGAACACGCAGAAGAAGAGGGAGTTGAATTCCGCTTCCTTGAAAACCCTGTAGAAATTCTTGGCAACGAAGAAACAGGTACTGTTACAGGCCTTAAGGCTCTTAGCTATGAACTTGGCGAACCGGATGCCTCTGGACGCAGAAGCCCAGTTCCGGTTGAAGGCAGCGAGCACGAAATTCCATGTGACGCGGTAATCGTAGCCCTTGGAAACAATTCCAACCCGCTCATTCCAAAGACAACGCCAGAAATCAAGACTGACCCCAAGGGACACATTCAGGTTGATGAAAAGCAGGAAACCAGCATGACAAAGGTATGGGCAGGCGGAGACATCGTTCTTGGAGCCGCAACCGTAATCCTTGCCATGGGAGAAGGCCGCAAGGCAGCAGCAAGCATCAACGAATACTTGGCAGGCTAAAGCACAGGCTTAAACAAAGCAATCCTTAAAACCGCCCTTTGCATACAAACCTCCTTGTGCAGAGGGCGGTATTTTTTGTCATTTTTCCCTTGACAAATCCAAATTCACTAATTAGACTTAAAATATATATCAGGAGGTTCTAACTTGAATTTTTTAAAAAAAGTAATACCCTTATTCGTTGTTGCAAGCCTTATTTCTTCATGTTCTTCTTCCCAACAGACTACGGTAACTTATCCGCAGCAAAACTTCATTGACTGGGAAGGCCGTTCTGCAAGCGAAGACGTTCCTGCGTGGATAGAACCTGCCCTAAACAATGACTTGGACAACCTGCCGTCTTCCCTTCAGCAAAAGCTAAAGAACAAGTATTTCATCGTAATCGAGTCCCGCCGCGACCGCATGGACAAAACGTCCGACGAAGAGCTAAAGCAGGCTCAGAAAATTGCACAGACAGACTACATGTCCTGCATAGCCCGCAACCTTAACACAGGAATTGACGCCTACGCAAAAGGAAGCCTAACAAACAACAAGGATACAAAGAAGTTCCTTCAGGATGCAGCTTCAAACGCAAAATTCAGCGGATTCAGCAAGGTAGCAGACAGCTGGGTTGTAACAAGATCCTACAGTTCAAAGAAAAAGGCAAACGTAGACACCTACAAGGTCTTCCAGATTTATGCATGCGACAAAGGCTCATGGCAGTCCCAGGCCCAGAGCTACATAAAAAATGTCTGTTCCCAGGATACGACCAACGAAAAGCTGAACGACGTTGCAAAGCATTCAAAGCAGATTGCAAACATCATCTTGCCTTCAAAAGCAACAATAATAACATCTGTTGACGTAAAATAGCCCTAGCGGCAAACAAAACCACCGCCTTTGACCGTTTACTCAACCGTTCATGGGCGGTTTTTTTATTGCGAATGATAAAATAAATATCAAGGAGTTTTTATGGCAAAACACGAATGTAAGGTATGCGGATATGTTTATGATCCGGAAGAAGGCGACAGGGAAAACGGTGTAGCCCCTGGAACAGCATTTGAAGACATACCGGAAAACTGGTCATGCCCAATCTGCGGTGCCACAAAGAGTTATTTTGAACCAAAAGAAGAATAAAAAAATGCCGGGTCTTTGCAAGTAATTTTCCTGCAAACCCGGCACTTTTATTTTACTACTATTTGTACTAGTCTGCCAATTTCTTGTACTTGTCAAACTCGGCAAGCATTTCAGGATCCTTGTTCTTGTCCAGGCAGCTTATAACAACAGCCAATACAAGACAAACCAAGAAGCCAGGAAGAATCTCGTAAACGTCAAAAATGCCGCCGTGCAGGTTGTGCCATACAATAACAGTTACGGCACCACCAATGATTCCAGCTACAGCACCCTTGGCAGTTGCATTCCTCCAGAAAAGAGCCAGAAGAACCAAAGGACCGAATGTTGAACCAAATCCCGCCCAAGCGTAGCTAACCAGCTTAAAGATGGAGCTTGTTTCGTCAAGCGAAAGGACAAAGGCTACAGCAGCAATGGCAAGAACCGTAATACGGCTTATGCGGACTGTTGTATTGGCATCAAACTTCTTTTTAAGCAGTGTCTGGCAGCAGTCTTCGGTAAATGCGGATGCCGCAACCAAAAGCTGGCTGTCTGCGGTAGACATAGCCGCTGCAAGGATTGCACAAAGGAAAATTCCACCAATGAATGGCTGGTAAATCTTTGTAATACACTTGATGATTACAGACTCAGAAGCACCTGCGGAAAGCTGTTCCGGAAGGAAAACAGTTGCAAGAGCACCGATGGCTACAGCGCCAATGAATGCGATTGTAACCCAAATCATTGCTATCCTGCGGGAAATCTTAATCTCGGCATTGCTTCTTATACCCATAAAGCGTACAAGAATGTGAGGCATTCCAAAGTAGCCCAATCCCCAGGCAAGGGCAGAAATAATGGAAACTACGCTGAAGTTTTTGTTGCCAAGGAATTTTTCCCTAAGTTCATTGCCCAAGTCTCCGCTTATAGCCTTGTTGCTGAATTCGCTAACTTTTGCAAAAGATTCTGCCGGTCCGCCAAGGGTAACTGTAACGATGGCCAGGGTAATAATAAGGCTTATGAACATAAGCGTACCCTGGATAAAGTCTGTTGTACAAACAGCGCCAAATCCGCCCAAAAGCGTGTAAAGCAGGATAACCACGGTACCAATTACAAGGCCGCAGATATAGGGCAGTTCAAATACCGTGTTCAAAAGCTTGGCACAGGCAACAAAACCGGAAGCCGTATAAATTGCAAAGAAGAATATTATGAATATAGAAGAAACCAAAGAAATAAGGCGCTTCCTATCCTTGAACCTGTTGGTAAGGAACTGCGGAATTGTTATGGAATTTCCACAGGCAATCGAATACTTGCGCAAAGGCTTTGCTACAATCAGCCAGTTAAGGTAAGTTCCAATCTCAAGGCCAAGGGCAGTCCAGAAAGCTTCCTTAATTCCGCCAAGATATGCAAGACCAGGAAGTCCCATCAAAAGCCAGCCCGACATATCGCTTGCCTCTGCAGAAAGGGCTGTCGTCCAAGGGCCAAGATTTCTACCGCCAAGGAAGAAGTCTTCTGAATTGTTGTTGGTGTTCATCCAGCGGATACCAACGTAAATCATTAGACCCAAATAAATTACAAACGCAATTACGTGTTGAATCATTGCACTATCCATGATTTGCTCCTATATATAATAACATTTTATCTAAAAACGCATAATTATGCAAACCGTGGATGTAATTTCTTGCAAAAGAAAGTTATTGGAAAGTTCAAATTTTTAATTGCGGAGGATGTCCACCGTATGGGAAGAAGCCCCCAAAAGTTCAGGACGCTCGCAGGTAGACAGGTGGTATTTTAAAAAGAGCTCAAATTCCTCTTCGTCCATTGCGTTAAGGGTTTGCCTCATGTAGTCAGCAGGACCGTCGGCGGCAATAATTTTTATGCGCTCAAGCCCAGACTTTTTGTTAAGAGAGTCTATGTCTTCCAGGCGGAAATAGGTGTAGAGCTGGTCTGGGGAAGATACCGTATGAAAGTCATCCGTTAGCTCTCCATTTTGCACGCATTCCTTTATCTTGTTCTTTTTAAAGCAGTAGGAAATTATGCTGTATTCATTCATAACATAAGCTGCAAAAATTACACCGCCTTTTTTTGTAACACGGCGGGCTTGGGCAAAAGCCTTAAGCATCTCTTCTTCCGTATGAAGATGGTAAAGAGGGCCAAACAAAAGCGTTATGTCAAATTTTGCGTCGGGAAGAAAATGCAGGTCCATGGCGTTTCCAGGCCAGCAGTTTACGTTTGCATGCTTTGATTCAAGGACGGCAAGATTCCGCGGAACAAGCTCCACTGCGGTAACATTGTGCCCCTCGTTTGCAAGCGCAACTGAATAGCGGCCAGTTCCAGCACCAACGTCAAGAATGTTTACATGGCATCCTTCGGGAATAAAATCATGGATGTATTTTAGCGACGTGGTAAATTCAACAAGACCATGCCTTGTGGTAAGGCGGTGGTCCTCATTGAATTTATTGTAGTATTTTTCAAGGGCAGTCATGATTATTCGTCTTTTGGAAGATCAGACTGGGGAATATCTGACTGCGGAATGTCGGAAGAAGGAATGTCGGCTCCGGGAAGATCGCTCTTGTATTCTGGCTTTTTCTCCCCATTTCCTTCCAAAGCGGCACCTTCTTCTGCGTTGCCAGCATTTTTCTTTTCTTTTTCCGCAAAGAAATCCTTTATGTTCTGAACAAGAATTGCCGGCGGTTTTGTCTTTAAAAGATAGGCTTCTGGCCCTGCCTGCAAAACTTCCATAACGGTTTTCTTGTCATCCTTTGAAGTAAGAAAAATAATCGGGATATGGGCAGTTGAAGGCTCCGAGCGCATAATCTGGAACACTTCCAAGCCGGAAAGAACAGGCATCTCGTAATCCAGAAGAATAAGCTCAACAGTGCGCCTCTTTAAAAGAGAAACCGCATTCATACCGGAGTTTACCGCAAACACGTTGAATTCCTTTGTAAACCACCGCTCCATTGCCTTTAAATAGGTGCTGTCGTCATCAACAAGCAGAAGGGTGTGCTTTTTTGGGTCAAGGTGCTCAGATTTTACCAGATTTTCCGGGGTATACTCATAGCTGTAGCCCGCAGACAAAAGCTGTATCTGCTTTATCATTTCCATAGAATTTACCGGGCGCTCAAAGGCATAGGCTACCAGGTTCTTGGGAATAAATTTATAGGCTGCGCTAATCTCTATGGAATTTCCCACAAGATACAAATGCCTTGTTATGTTTGGTTCCGAAACAAGTTTTTCCAGACAGGGGAAAAGCGTGTCGTACTTATCCTCATAGTCTTCAAGGTAGACAATAAAAATCGGGGGCAAATTGTCGTTGCGCTTTAAGTACATGATTTCTTCCGCATTAGGATTGATGGGAACAACGTCAAAACCGCCACCGTTCAAGCTCTTGATTAGGGCCTTGAGCAAAAAACTGTGGGCATCTTTTGTTATAAGCAATATCTGTCTTTTATCCATAACTTCTCCCTATTCGTCTATTAAAATATTTGAGAGGCTGTCCAAACTTTCTTCATTTGCAGCCTTGAGTATTTCAGCAAAAAAATTCTTCCTGCTTTCAGGAATTTTATAACTTTTAAGCTCCTCGATTACATTCTTTATGGAATCAAAGTCTGCGGACTTGGCGTACTCCTTTAAAGCTTCAACAACGCCCTTGTATGTAGCTTCGTCAAATTTCTGGGTTGGCTCCTGGGGAATTTCCTTTTCTTCCACAGTAGCCTCCGGTTTTTCACTTTCCTGGAAATCAAGGTCTGAATCACCGGCCATATCTGCAACAAGCTTTAAGTTTAATTTATAACTTCGATAAAGTTTTAGCAAGTCAGAAGTCTTGTTTTCTATTTCCGTAATTATCTTTTTGTCGCCGCACTGTTCAAGGTATGCAGCAAGCCTAGAAAGCTCCATTGCGCCTATTAAGCGGGAAGAACTCTTTAGCGCATGAACCTGAACCGTATAATTTTTCCAGTCGCGGTTGTTTTTGTAAAGCTCTATAAGGCTGGATTTTTCTTCTATTGTCCTGTAATACTCAGAAATTACAGTCTTTAGCACGTCAATGTCACCGCAGTTTGCAATTGCGGCGCGGGCATCCATTCCGGCAGTCTTGCAGCAGTTTGCAAAGAAAATTTTGTCGGCAACGGAAACTTCACCGGACACCGCATATTCTGCTGGCTTGGCTTCTGCATCGTCTTCCTTTTGCTCAGGGGATGCACTTCCTTCCACCTTTTGAATTTTTGCCTTGTCAATGTAAGAGACCAAAAGCGATTCCAGTTTTGAATAGTCAACAGGTTTTGAAAGATAGTCAACAAATCCTTCCTGCAGGTACAATTCCTTGGCTCCGGCAATTGCGTTGGCGGTAAGGGCTATGCAGGGGGCGTTCCAAGAGGCATTGTCTGGAAGCTTTTGCATGGCATGCAGCGTTTCTATTCCGTCCATACCAGGCATACGGTGGTCTATTAGAATTACGTCGTAAACATTCTTCTTTACCATTTCCAGAGCTTCTTCGCCGCTAAGAACGGAATCTATCTTCATCTGGGTTCTTTTTAGAAGCCCCTGGATTACATTAAGATTTATCTTCATGTCATCTATAACAAGGATGCGTGCATCTGGTGCGTGGAAACTTTCCTTGTATTTAGAATGAGGTTCGTTAAGCGTTGCAATGCGAGCCTGAAAATTACCGATTGGAAGGGGAGACGTAACTTCCTGCTGAAGGTTGAACCAGAAGCGGGAGCCTTTTCCGTATTCACTCTTTACATACAGTGTTGAACCCATCTTTTCCAAAAGCCCCATGACTATGGACATGCCAAGGCCTGTTCCTTCCACAGTGCGGTGCTGGGGTTCATCTATGCGCCTGAATGCCGTAAAGAGCTTGGGTATATCTTCTTCCTTTATGCCTATTCCAGTGTCGCTTACTTCTATCTTTAGCAGGATGCTTTTTTCGCTGATTGAATCCCAGCCAACCTTAAAGGTAACGGAGCCTTCGTTTGTGTACTTTATGCCGTTGGTAAGCATGTTCATGATGCACTGCTTGATTCTAATCTCGTCCCCGTAGAGTGAATTTGGAATTGTAGGGTCAACAATCAGGTTGAGCTCCAGATTTTTTGCCCTGGCGCGGGGGGTAAGCATGTTCATCAAGTCGTTTATCATTGAATCCAAGCCGTAGACACCGTTTATAATGTCCATGCGGTTTGCTTCTATCTTTGAAAAATCCAGTATGTCGTTAACAAGCGAAAGCAGGGTCTTGCCGGAAACCTTTACGTCTTCTGCATATTGCAGTATTGGCTTCTCCGTAGCTTCCCTCAGAATCATCTCGTTAAGGCCAAGCATTGCATTTATAGGCGTGCGTATTTCGTGCGACATGTTTGCAAGGAAGGTGGATTTTGCCTCGTTCTTGGCCTTCATTACCTCCAGGTCCTTGTCCATCTTGTGAGACTTCATGTCCATGTAGCGCAAGTGGGAATTCCGCGTAGTATTTCCGATGATGGTTCCTATTACAAAAGCAATAGTCGTGTTCATCAGGTCCAAGAGAAAAAAGTATTTCGTCTTAAAAACAAAGGAAAGCGCAAGTGCAAGAATCCACAGGAATGAATTTATAATGGTAATGTTTCTCTGCCGCTCTATAAAAATAACCGGAACTATTACCAGGTAGCACAAAAACATTGTGTAGGGGCTGTCGTGCAGGCTTAAAAGGTTAAAAATCAGGTCAAACGTATAGAGAATAAAGATAAAAATGTATACAAAGGGCATTACGTTGTCGGTTATCAGTTTTTTGTTCAGCCGGCAAAGTAAATAGATGACGGAAAAATTAAAAAGGTATGCAGAAAAAAGAATTCTATAAATAGACCTTGTGTACAAGTCTGAAAACAATGATATTAGCAAAAGGCAAAAAAGTATTATGCTGTAAATAAGCGTAAAACTTCTGAGAGTATTGTAATTGTATTTCCTGACAACGTCTTTATTTAACTCAAGAAGCTTTTGTCCGTCCTGCCGTTGAAGACGAAAAATTCGCTTAAAAAACTCCATACATATATTATAGATAAGAAAATCAAAATTCTCAACTCTTTTATTTAATTTTTAATATTTATTTAATATTTCAGTTTTGTGGGGCGAGTGGGCAAAAAAAAGGCCCTGCACCATGATTTACACGGTACAAGGCCAAATTTCAATTTGAAAAGCTAAAATTATTGCTTTTTAGCAAAGAAATCCTTTGAAAGCTTTGCAATAACGCCAACCAGGGCAATAAGACAAATACAGTTTGGAATTGCCATGAGAGCGTTAAAGATGTCTGCAAGAGTCCATACCTGGCTTATGGTCATGTAGGGGCCAATAAATACTGCCAGAATGTAAAGCCAGCGGTAAACCTTTACAACGCCCATCTTGCCGCCAGAAAGGTATTCAATGCAGCGCTCGCTGTAATAGTCCCAGCCTAGGATTGTGGTAAAGCCAAAGAGTACAAGGCTTACCATAAGCACAAAGCCTGTGAATGTGTTTCCAAAGGGAAGTAGGGCCTTAAAAGCGGCATCCGTTACAGCGTAGCCCTTAAGACCAATGTCGTAGGAACCGGCAATAACGATGGCAAGCCCCGTAATTGTACAGATGATTATTGTGTCAAAGAAGGTTCCTGTCATGGAAATAACGGCCTGCTGGACCGGATCCTTTACCTGTGCCGCAGATGCTGCAATAGGAGCGGAACCAAGACCTGCCTCGTTGGAGAAAATACCACGGGCAATACCCTTCTGCATGGCAATAAGCATAAAGCCAAAGGCACCGCCAGCAACCTGGTCAAGACCAAAGGCACCGCGGAAAATCTTTACGAAGGCACCAGGAATGGCTGTGGCATTTGTTACAAGGATAATAATTCCAAAGATAAAGTAGAGGATAGCCATAAATGGAACTATGTAAGTTGCAACCTTGGAAATGCGCTTAAGGCCACCGATGATGATAAGGGCAACAAAAATTGCTACTACCAAAGAAGAAATTACCGTTGCATAAGTGTAGTCTATTCCAAAGAGGCGGAAGGCAATGTTCTTTCCCTCGCTGTCAAAGAAGGTGTTTATTGCGCTGGAAATGCTGTTCACCTGGCTGAATGTTCCAATTCCAAAAAGGCCTACCAGAGTACCAAAAAGGGCAAAGAGGATAGCAAGCCACTTCCAGTTCTTGCCCATACCCTTTTCTATGGCATAGAAGGCACCACCCAAAATGTGGCCGTCGCTCTTCTGCTCGCGGTAATGAATTGCAACAAGGCATTCGGCATATTTTGTTGCCATACCAAGCAGGGCTGCAACCCACATCCAGAACAAGGCTCCAGGGCCTCCAGCAACCAGGGCAGTTGCAACGCCTACGATATTACCTGTACCGATTGTTGCGGAAAGTGCCGTACACAAAGCGCCAAAAGAAGAAACTTCACCCTTTTCTCCGTCCGGCTTGCGGAACATAGTCCTGAGCGCGTAGCCCAGCTTCCTGAACTGAAGTCCCTTTAGGCTTATGGTCAGCAAAAGGCCAGTTCCCAAGATGATGACCATAGTTGGGATTCCCCAGACACCCCATGTGCTGTTGTCCAAGAAATCAAGAACCTTGTCAAACATTTTTTTCTCCTGTTTATATTAGTTTTTATTATTCTTTGTTTTTCTTTTCCAATGGATTTCCGCCGTTAATCAAAAGGCTAACAGATTCCTTTGTTGCGGGCTTAAGTATGTAGCTGTCCATTCCTGCAACGGCACACTGCTCAAGGATATCCTCGCTGTCGTCCACCGTAAGGGCAGATATGTTAACAAATTTGGCATCCCTGCGCGGCATGTTGCGGATAAGCTTGGACGCAGCCAAACCGTCAGTGCCGGGCATATGCAGGTCCATAAAAATTAAGCCGTAAGTTCCGTCTTCGCTTTCCGAGAACTTTTTAAGGCATTCATCCCCGCTGGAAGCCGTGTCAACTTCGTAGCCCAGTTCCTTAAGCAAACCAGCCATAACTTCCATATTGATTTTGTTGTCGTCAACAACTAAAATGCGCTTGCCATTCAAGTTTATTGCCGGAGCCAAAACCAGTTCATCATTTGAATTTTCCATATATCCTCCATCAGCTCTAGCTGTTATGATTATACTACGATATACAACTTTTTTTCAACTTCATTCAGCGGCACATATACGGCGGGCAACATAGACCCCGCTTGCCGAAGCATGTGAAAGTGAGTGCGTTACGCCGGAACCGTCGCCTATTATGTAAAGCCCCCGGTATTTTGTCTCAAGGTGCTCATCAAGCTCCACTTCCATGTTGTAGAATTTGACTTCCACACCGTAAAGCAGGGTGTCGTCACCGGCAGTTCCAGGGGCAATCTTGTCCAGGGCATAAATCATCTCTATTATTCCGTCCAAGATGCGCTTTGGAAGGACAAGGCTCAGGTCTCCAGGGCTGGCCTTTAGGGTTGGCGTTACCATGCTTTCCTTCATGCGCTCAGCATTGCTTCTTCTTCCTCGGGCAAGGTCTCCAAAACGCTGAAGTATTACCCCTCCGCCCAGCATATTGCTTAAGCGGGCTATGCTTTCCCCGTATTCATTTGAATTTTTGAACGGTTCGGTAAAATTTTGGGAAACTAAAAGGGCAAAATTTGTGTTTTCGGTCTTTTTTGAAGGGTCTTCAAAGCTGTGGCCGTTTACTGTTATGATTCCGTTGGTGTTTTCGTTTACAACCATGCCGTTGGGGTTCATGCAGAAAGTTCGCACCCTGTCTTCAAACTTTGACGTTCTGTAGACAATTTTGCTTTCGTAAAGCTCGTCTGTCAAATGTGAAAATACAAGGGCCGGAAGTTCAACCCTAACGCCAAGATCCACACGGTTGGACTTTGTGGGAAGGTTAAGCTCCTCGCAGACCTTGCCAAGCCACTTGCTGCCGCTTCTTCCAACAGACACAATGCAGTCGGAGCATGTTGCGCTTCCATTCTCCCAGCTTACGGTAAGCCCATAGTCCTCGTTGTGCTCTATTTTGCGCACAGGGGTGTAAAAGTGGAATTCCACCTTGTCCTTAAGCTCGTCATAAAGGTTTTCCAGAACCACATAGTTTATGTCCGTTCCCAGGTGGCGCACGGAGGCATCCAAAAGCTTTAGGCCGTTTTGCAGGCATATCTTTTTGAATTTTGTGGCTCCAGTTGAATACATCTTTGTATTCTGACCGCCATGGCTTACGTTTATGCTGTCAACATAATTCATAAGATCCAGGGCTTTCTGGCGGCCAATATGTTCGTAAAGGGTACCGCCAAAATCGTTCGTAATGTTGTACTTGCCGTCGGAAAAGGCACCAGCACCGCCAAAACCGCTCATTATTGAACAGGTCTTGCACTTTATGCATGACTTTACCTTGTTGCCGTCAATTGGACAGTGACGGTTTTTTAGAGGCCCGCCTTCTTCAAACACGGCAATTTTTAGCCTGGGGTTGTTTTTTACAAGTTCATAGGCAGAAAAAATTCCGCCAGGTCCAGCGCCAACAATAATTACGTTGTAGTCAACATTCGCATTCATTAAGACCATTATAAACCCCTTTGTTCAAAATCTTCAACAAAAACTAGACTTTTGCCCCTTTTTATTATATCATTTTAGGCAAACGCAGCAAACTAACAGGTTCAAGACCTTACAAATATGAAAAAGCTGAATTTTACAAGCATTACAAAGTATACCATTTTATTCCTCATAGCATTGCTGCTGACCGTAACGGCAATCGTATTTCTTGAAGGAAGAAAATCAAAAAACATATCGCTTTGGATAACCCCCGCATCTTATTTTAATGAAGGCTGGTACTATTTTGACTCTGATTCCAGACGGCAGGAAATAGATTCGCTTCCGGCACGCATTCCAGCAGACAAGTTTGGCACGGCAAGAATTTACCACAAGGTAATCCGCAACAGCCAACACTGCATGTACATTGACTATTATGCCCACCACCAGGCAGTAAAAGCTTTCTTTAACGACGAGCTGATATTTGAATACAAGGCACCTGCCCAACCCGGCTGGCTTAAAAGCTACCGCTCCTTCCACAACCTTATAGCCATTCCAAACAACCGGGATGGAATCTTATGCATAGAGACAAAAGCCAGCATTTCTTCTACGGCATGGGAATTTGGACAGATACGGATAGGTTCAAGGGATGAGCTTCTTAACCGGCTTGTAACGGAACGCCTGCCGCAGTTTTTGCTGGGGGCAGTCCTAATCGTACTTGGATTCATATTGTTCATCATAACGGCATTTTACCTCCGCGTGGCCTTTGACAGGACAATCCTTTACTTTACGCTGCTATTGATTTTCCTTGGCGTTTGGCAAACGGAGGAATCCAGGCTTTTGCAGTTTTTTATTGGTTTTCAGGCATTGCACTGGTTCTTTGAATATATGATGCAGCCCTTCATCCTGATTCTTTCATTTTTATTCATAAAGGAACTCTTCATAAACAAAAAGCACCCTGCCCTTATAGTCTTGTTCATCTGCATAACGCTTTCCATTTTTACCCAGCTGATTCTGCAGCTTACCGGCATTGCACAGATGACGAGCACCCTCTTTATAATAAACTCAATGTTCATCGTTGTCTTTGCCTATATACTCGTACTAATAAACCTTAATTTTGAATTTGCAAGAAAAAGCGTAAAGGTTATCTTTAGCATATCCATAGCACTTTGCATAATATCTTTTATGATTTCTTCCGTTATAAAGCACCACAAGAGCTTTACGGATCCCGTTTTGTACCTTGGAATAATCTTTCTCTTTATTTCCATTTCCATATTTGTAATTCAAAAGACGCAAAAGCAGTTCAATGCCGTAAGGTCTGCCGAAATTTACAAAAAGCTCGCTTTCCTGGACATTTCCACAGGTGTTTCAAACCAGACGGCATGGTATACTCTCATAGAAAATTTTTCTGCGGACGGAATAAAGCTGGACAAATACTGCCTCTTTATGTTTGACATGAACAACCTAAAAACCATAAACGACCAGTACGGACATTTGGAGGGCGACAAAACAATACGCTCCTTCTGCGAATGCCTAAAGCGGTCAGTTGGAAAGTCGGGGGACATTTACCGAATAGGTGGAGATGAATTCATCTGCCTGTGCAAGAACATTGACTATACGAGGGCAACCCAAATAGAAAACATGTTTGACTATTACGTAAAAAACCAGACGGAATCAAAGGTTCAATTTACGGCTGCACACGGTTACGCCTTCTTTTCTCCAACAAGCAAGGCAGACTTTATTCAGGCACAGTCCATGGCGGATAAGGCCATGTATGAAAATAAAATCCTTAGCAAAAAGGGGAGATCGTAAAATGAAAAAGTTATTATTCGTAGCAATTATTGCTCTTGCGGCACTATTTGCATCCTGCTCAAAAAAATCGGCAAGCCAAAGTAAGGCACTTGAGGCGTTCCGCGAAACAGCCGATGCAACATCAGCATTCACAGGCACTGGCTACAACCCGGAAGCCCCTGCAACGGCAGAAAACGCTAAGCAGTCCACGCAGCCTCTTAACCGCAAGATTATCTTTAAAGGTTCAATAAGTCTGGAAGTTGAATCCCTGGAAAAGACCCAGGCAGCGGTTCAGCAATGGGTAAGGGACTTTGGCGGATACATTTCCGAATCATCCATGGGCGCAAAAAGTGCAAACTTTACCACAAGGATTCCTTCGTCTTCATTTGACATAGCAATGGAACAGGCGGGCGGCTTTGGAAAAATCCTTCGCAAAAACATAGAAAGCACAGATGTTACGGATGAATTCTATGACCTTCAGACCAGAATAGAAACAAAGAAAGTCCTTGTTGAGCGTCTGCAAAGCTACCTTAAAAATGCCAACTCGGTAAAAGACATGATGGAAATAGAAACAAGGGTCAACGAGGTTACAAGCGACCTTGAAACCATGCAGGGACAGATGAACCGCCTTGCCGGAAAAGTTGACTTTGCCACAGTAACAATCTCTGTTGAATTGCCCCCAACAAAAATAGAAGAAGGCTTTGAGCTTCCCGATGCAGGGGAAAAAGCAAAGAACCTCTTTTGCGGCCTCCTTACCTTCCTTGTGGAACTCTTCTTTATCCTGCTCTACATCATATTGTACGGAGCACCAATCGTCCTTGTGATTGCACTAATCTACTGGCTTTGCTTTGGAAAAGTAGGCCTTTTAAGGAAACTCTTTGGCAAACTCTCCGTCCACAAAGAAAAAGCAACTTCTGACCAACAATCAAGCGCAAAAAACCCGCAATAAGTTTTTAGGCTGAACTTTTTTGCACCCCTGGATTCACTTAGCGCAAGTGTGTTCAGGGGGACGGATAAGTTATAAGTTTTTCTTTTTTATTTGCACCTAAAGCATCTACAAATTCTTTTTTTGCTTTTTTCAAAGGTAAATTTTCATAACCCTTAAAATTATCATTATTTTGTAAGACATTTAAGCAATCTTCATCAGTCATAGATGTTATAATATCTAAATATTCTCTAGCACGTGATGCACCAACATAATAAGTTCGTTCATCATTTAAAATAAATTCCATATCATCCTGTTCTTCAATTTGTTTTGAATTCTTTAAGAAAGATGACACTGTTACATCAACTAAAATTATTGCCTTAGATTCCAAGCCCTTAAATTTTTTTGCTGTAGTAAAAAGATATTTATTTTTATATTTATTATTCGTATTTTGAATTACACTATTACACTCTTTGCACATACTTAATATAACAATATCTTTTGCCTCCACACCTCTATTTTCATGCAAATCCCTAATAATGAAATCTAAACATTTTTCAGACATTTCATTAATTGTAAAGAAGAATCTTGGAGTTCTACCTGTATTAAGCTTATCCAAATTATCTAATCTTCTGGTATTCCTTTCATCAACAATAGGTTTTAGTGATGTTGTGGCAACATATGTTGTATTTCTACAGTTTTTAAATAATGTCATTTTACAGTCTGCTTCCTGAATAAATCGTGGAAGCTGTTTATTATAAATCATTTGTAACTGATCATAAAAACTAAAGAACGTTCCATTTTTACGTTCGTAAAGAATAATATAGAATATCTCATCAACAAGGCCAGAATCCTCAATACTTTTAATACCAAAATCTTGAGCTTCATCTATTATTATATGGTTGTAAGTAAGCAAATCAGAATTATTTGCTAAAAGATTTTTTGCTTTTAAATAAACTGCATTATTAAATTCACTTTTAGCTAATTTACAAGCAAATGAAGAAATTGTTAAAAAATCAATTTTGTTCTTATATTGCACATATTGTTTTTGTAAGAAATCGCAAAGTCGATTATTATAACACAGATACAGAACTTTATCATTTTCATCTTCAACAATTTGTTTTGCTCTTTCACAGGCTATTATTGTTTTTCCAGTTCCGGCAGCACCATTAATTGCCACAGTTTTTTGACCTTGCAAAAAATGAAGAACATTTAATTGTTCTTCAAGAAGACTAAAAAATCTGAGTTGTGTAATATCATGTGATAAATCAGCAGAAGGTAAAATATGAATACTTCGACAAAAAATATTTATAATCTTTTGTGTATCATTTTTTGACAAATTTGTTTTTATTCTATCAAGTGAAGTATCAGTTTTGAAAATATTTTCAATTTTCTCAATGAGTTTATTTTTATCCAATAAATCATCTTTGCAAATCGTTCTATTTTTAAATTTTTCTTCTTGAGTTCTAAATTGTATTGATTGCAAATCTTTTTCTGACATATCAGGGAAACAAGCTGTATATAAAAATTTACATTTAGACAGAATGTCTTTCATTCTATTCTCAACTTGTCTCATTATAAATCGCATCGCAAGATCAGCCTGTCTATAAGGGCCATCATATGCACATCGTTTCTTACTAGATTTATAAACCCATGCATCATTTTCTATATCAACACCACCGGCTTTTGCTTCTAAAACCAATATTCCTTTTTTGGGATTAAAAATAATAAAATCCGCTTCTTTTTCAGTAAATACATTATTTATAATATCTGTTGAACAAAAAGAATGAATAACATAGAAATCTGAAGGAAGTCCCTTAAGTCTATCAAAAATAAAACCTTCATGACTATTTTTATCAAACATTCTAGGTTGAGTCGGGATCATTATTGCGGCCATATTTTCTTACTCCTTATCAGATAAGATAGATAACACAGAATCTATATCAAGATTATTATTTTTTAATGAAATTACTTTCCAACCTTTTATCAAAAAATTCTTATTATCTTTTTCTTCATCAGAAATAAATAATACCTGAGATTTCTTCCAAACTAAACTAAATACAATATTGGCGGTTTTATCATTAGAAATAATCTTACATGGTACTTTCTTAAAAGGTTTTTCTTTTTGTTCAAAAAGTTCTGCACCATCAATAAGTTTTTGGATTAATTGTTTCTCCTCTTCATTTTCAGTATCTGAAATTTCTTCCCAAACTTCTACATAATCATCATCAGACATATTATGGCCTTTTAAAAAATCTGGAAAAATATCTACTTCATTAGAAATCTCATTTCCAGTACCTTTAATTGAAGATCCATCTATAGACGTAGTTTCTGATATTTCGACTTCGAATAAATCTAAAGTTTTAATAAACTCCAATAAATCAACACAAGAACCAGCCCCACAAATTTCTTTTTCTTCAAGAATCTTCCTCTCACTCCACAGAGGATGATACAGAACTATTTTTTTATTATTTCTGATTAGCAAGCAGGAATCACTAATAAAATCATAGTCATATGTCTTCTCTATACCAGTTTTCTTTTCTTCGATTAAGTTTTTAGCATTTATTCTTTTTTCCAATAAAGACGACCAATAAGATTCCTTTCCTAATGACGGAACTTCGCTATTGGCAATCTTTGCAATATCAAAGCCTAATCTCCAGTTAATATGACTATGTTGACGTTGATTATTATAATCCAATAAACAGTCATAACATGCAGAATCACAGTTTTTCAAATGGTAATCTGTTATTAATTTCTTATAAATTGATTCTTCATCACCAGCTTTAGTTAATGAATCACATAGTAAATATTTTTGAAATTTCGCAGACATTCCACTTGCGATATATGATGCATAACCAGCGCCATTTGCAAGTTTTTCAACCATATAAATTCCATATGATTTTTCCCCTTTACTATTTCTTTTTATAAAGGTATCTAAAGATAATTCAGATTCATCAATATCAAGATAATTAGTAATTACTTTCCTAACTAAAAATCCCCATGACACAATTGCAGATTTTATTGCATTACACTTATACTTATTGAAAAAACTATCCTTTGCTACATTTTTAATCCAGTCTATATCTATTTGTTTCTTTAATTCCTCCGATGGATAAATACAGCATTCCAAGACTCCTGTATATTTTGAAGCCAATAATCCAAAATCACTTTCATAAGGAGGAACACCTTTCTGATTATCTTCAATTGATAAATATTTTTCATGCTGGAAGTCTTTTTTATAAACAGTAAAGCCTTGACCGAAATTTGTATTAATAAGACGAACTGTTCCGCTTCCACTTCCAATGAAAAAGTTTGTAGAAGATATTTGGCTCAAATCAACTGTCAAACCTTCGAACTTAGTTTCAATATTTCTAGGAAGAAAATCTGTTCTACCATTACAATAACCATTATTTTTTGCATAATAATGTCGTGGAGAAAAAAACTTTGTTATAGGTTGTTTTATATTCACATTGTTGCAGATTTCACAAGCATGCTTATTTATATCTACATCGTGTTCCAGTTCCTGCATGTGTCCACACAATTCACAAATAAAAATCTTCTTATGGAATTCTTTTCCCAAACCACAATGTGCTATATCAGATTCATCAAGTTCAGCTCCCTGTCCTGTCTTAGTATATTCTGCAAAACCTATTGCTTTCCAGACAGTTTTATCTTTAATGTATTCCGCTCCAGGAGCAAATCCAGACAGGGCTATTTCTTGATCTCGATCAACAACAATAGGGTTATATATATGCCCTTTAGACATTGGGTTCCCTCTAAGTATTGGAGTTCCCTGATACATAAATCTAAGTTGGGTTGGAAAGCCAAACATTGGTAATAATCCTGCAGATGCCAACCTTTCTGATAAATCATCTTGAATAAACTCAGAATTTTCATCATTCAAAATCGCATTTATTCTATTTATTAAATATGTATTTTCATTTGAATTAGAAAACAAATCATTAAATATCTTATCTTGAGTTTCTTTGTCTTTTGTAAAAATTGGAATTATCTCGTCTAGAATCAATTCTTTATTATTAATAATCCAATCATTTACAATATTTTCGCGATTCGGATCTGATACCCAATCATTTACAGAACCAAATTCGCCATGAATACTTCCTCCGAGATTTATTTCTTCATCCCCCTCTTTTATAGTGATTTTAGCGAATGCATTTCTTAAGACTTCCTGGATAACAACACGTCTTATTATTTCTTCACTAGTTAAATCAATATAAGGACTTGGAGGATTACCACAAACACATCTTTCTGTATTATTGAAATGCTCCATATCATGAGACTTTGGTTTTGCCACTGTTAATGCGATAGAAAGAGGAACACCTCTACGTCCAGCACGACCAACACGTTGCTGATAGTTAAATCGTTTTGGAGGGACATTACCCAACATTACGGTTGTAATAGAACCCAAGTCTACTCCAGCTTCCATCGTTGTGGTAACACTTAACAAATCAATGTTGGATACTTTATCAACTTCGTTGGATAAAACAATTTTATCTTGAAATAATCGTTGTCTAATAATTGCTTTATCTTTATCAGTAGAACCAGATAATTCTTCACAATGAAGTCTTGTAACTTTATTTTCTAAATCCTTTAAATAAAAGTTTTCTGCTCTTTGAATCTTGAAAAACTCTTTATATTCTTTTTTAAAGACAGTTAATGGTTTTCTACATGTTGTGCAAACCAAATTCGATTTATGTAAGTGAATTGTTTTGCAACTATCACATATATATACTTTTGATTTGGATGAAGGAATAATAAATTCTAGATTCTGATTTTGAATAAAACCATTTATCAATAACCTTTTGTTAGTGAATTCTATATTAATAGTTTTATCAAAGTTTTTTTGAATATCTGGTATTTCATTCAAATAATTCTTTAGCTTTCTAGGGGCATTAGGATAATCAGATTCTTGGGAATGGTCTGTATCATCTTTTATTCTATAGGCCTCTCCATAAATTCTAAAAGCAGAATCTGCAAGTTCTTGAGGGATATTATCAAAACTATCAGTTACATGAATATAACCTAAACCTAAGTTTTCAAAACTTGTTTGATAAGAACCAAAAAGAGATTTAAGAATTTCGCTAGTAGTCTGTTTCTCAAGAATATCTTTTGCCTCAATATCAACAGGAACAAGGTTTTCTTTCCAATAATTTGTCTTCCAATCGACTATAGAAGTCCAGTCAATTTTATTTTTAGTGACAATTTGCATTTCAGGTGCTGGCCCTGCAGGATTCATACCAACTTCAATCAATGTTTTAATTACATCTTTTAGGAGTTCATTCAACGGTATTCTTTTTTCATCATCTGAATCTAATGAATTATGAGTTTGTTTTTTGAAAGAATCATACAATTCTTCAATGGTTTCTTTGTCATATCGATTTGGTTTTCTTTCAACAATACTTAATTCACTATCTAAATCATCTAGTAAATCTTTATAACTCTGATTATCTATTTTCTCTAATTCTATTCTCAAATCTTGAAGTGATTTTTGATTATTTGGAAACTTTAAGAAATCTTCAAATACAGCGTTTATCTTTTCATAATCATAAGCAGAAGATTTTTTGCGATTTATAATTGACTTATAAATCGCTAAACGTACCATATCCGTATAATGATAATTCTCTATGCCAACAGATAAGCGAGCTGCAGCATCACGACTATCAGAGAACAATATAATTTTTGGGCCTTTATTAGATTTACTATTTTGTTGAATTTCCATCAACTTATCTGCAAAGACTTGATTTAGTTTGTTTACAAAAGTTGTATGTGAACGTAATGGAGTAAGATTAATTCTGTCTTGAGTGTATACAATTTCTTCTCCACAACATGGACACTCCAATGGAAAATCCGCATCTTTTTGTTCATCTTTTTCTCTATCGTAGTCAGAGTCATATTCTCGAAGATTACTCATTAAGAGTGTTACTCTCTGTTTTTTTGTTACTTCAATAACTGCATCTAAATCTTTTCCATCTGAAAATTTTGCTTCATCCCATCGAATCTCATTTTTAGGTCCAAAGGTTACTTTTGAAACTCCATTAGCATCTCTATATATAGCTCGTAATCGATCTCTTGGATTAATTGATGATTTTTCCCAAGATAATTCGTATTTATTATCATGAGAAATTGGCATTTTGTAGCCCGCAGGGAATACTTCTCCACACTTTCTACAGTATAAAACTTCTAGTACTTTAGCACCGCAATCACATCGTTGCACAGGTGAAGCAAAAAGCCTTCCCCATTTATTATTTTTATGAAATTTTTTATTACAATCTGGATTTGTACAAACCCATAAGCCAGGAATATTTTTAAAGAAATAATGAGCTCTTATTGGTTGCTTATATCTCTTAGAATTTTTTTCTTTAAGCTTATTCACTGTTAATAATAAAGTCCCTATCAAATCATCATTTGTATCTAAAGCAATTGTTTCTTCATCAAATAATTTCTTTTTAAGTTCCTTTACAGTAATGGCTCTTAGACTTTTTACTGCCCCTTTACTCAATGCACTTGCTTTAATTCGATTTAATAAATTGCTTTTTGATAAAAAATCTTCGGCATCGTAATCTGTAAGTGTATTTTCATTTCTTTTAACTGATAGAACTTTTAAAACTTCGATTTCCTCAGGTGTTAATTTTTCTTTTCCCACTTGGGAAAGAATGTCGTCTTTTACTTTTGGTTCATTTATAACTGCGAATGTTTTATTTATCTTTTCAGAAAGCACTACGCTATTATCCTTAGTAAAGATTTCATTATTAAAAAATTCTGAAATAAACTTATTTCTCTCGAAAGTTGCATCTTCAGATTCATCCCCTAAGGAAGCTGATGTTGCAATAAATCTTAACTGTTTAGCTTTCTTGTTTAGTCCTAATCGATAAATCAAATTCTTTAAAATATATGAAACTTCTGTTCCTGCTGTTCCTCGATAAGAATGTAACTCATCTATTACAATTGTAAAAACATGAGATTCATCTTTTAACCATTCAACAGTTTCTTCAAAGAAATGACTTTCTTGTTGTCTCATAAGCATAACAGAAAGCATGGTATAGTTAGTAATCAATATATCTGGAAGTATAGGATTTGTCTTTTCAAGCATCGAATCTCGAGACATTATTTCGATTAATTCAGACTTATTAGCATTATGTTCCTGGGGAAACATCCACTTCATTTCGTTATCATTTCTATATTTTTCGCTTCTCCAAATCTCTTTATAAGGATCCGCTGCAGTCTCAAGTTCTTTTTCTGTTTGTCCTGTATATCTGCCAAAAGTTATTGGAGCTCCCCAACTATTATAAAAAGACTTTAACATTTCCTGGTCAAATGTCTTTCGCATTCGAACAAGTTGATCTTCTGCCAAGGCATTAAGAGGATACATAATAAGTGTTCGAATTGCTTGTTTTTTTCCTTTTTGCTTCCATTCTTTAGACGCTTCATTAATTATTGTTTCAGTTACTGGAATCAAAAAGCACTCTGTTTTTCCAGAACCAGTTCCTGTTGTAACAATTATATTTTTCTCTCTTGAAAGTTCTATTGCATCTACCTGATGTTTATATAATTTTCTCAAGTTATTACCATCTTCAGCAAACATACCAGTTTTTAAAAAATTTGATATTACTGAATCTTTACCATAAATTTCGTCCACATTCTTATCTGGAGTATACGTATTTGTAAATTCAATTACAGGAGATTGCATCAGAGAAAAAGGACTATCAGGGACTTTATACAAATTATCACGTTCTTCTTGATAAGCTCCCTTGAGTCGGATATTAGTACTAATGAACTTTAAATAGTTTTCATATAATTCTTTACCAATTTTTACTGGGTCTTCCATATTCAATTCTCCTATTTATCTTTTTTCATCTGTGAAATTACTTCATCTAATATATAAACAAATTCTGCACTTACATTGCCAAAAGAAAAAGCTTTATATTCCTTACAACAACATAAATATATTTCTTTAGAAATAATTTTGCTTACATCCATCATTGTTAATACTCTTCCAATTTGCCAAGGTATTTTACAAATATTTGAACATAATAAAACTTGTTTTTCTTTATCATACAAAAACTCAATACTATCAAATAACTTCCTTTTAATAATTGAGATGTTTTCATTTAGCAATGACATCAAATAAATCAAAACATCCTCTGAATCTAGTATTACTGAATCCCCACCTGCAAAATGATTTTGATAATCAAAATAAGTATCAGCAGAGTTTATTTTCAATATCTTTCGTGATTTGGATAATGTGTAACAAGGTGTTTCCCCATCTTCTGAAATTCTACAATCTATAATTCCACTGTATAATAATGGATTTAATATTTTTTCTTCAGGATTTATTCCATAAAATTCGAAGTTTTGTATTGTTTCTAATTGTTGCATTAGAAATTCGTGAATTTCTGCTAAAGAGGCATATCCAATATCTTGTTCTAACCATTTATATAATCGCTCTTGTAGAATATAGATACTGTCAAAATTCTTATCATTTTCATTTTTTTTCTCAACATCATCCACAGTTTCATACTTTATATTACTTAAAGGTTTACTAAAGATTTTTCCAATTAGGCTTTTAGGTTTTAATAAAGCATTAGAATATCCTGTATATTCCCAAGGATTTTTTCCTTCATTAAGGAGTTTTTCCCATTTTTCTTTATTTGACGACAACGGAACTTTTGTTTTGACTGCTTTTACATCTTTTACTTTGAAAGAATTAATTTCGAAAAGATTTGGGTGTTGACTATTTGGATAAGTTGTAACATCTTCAATCTCAGAAAGCTTTGGGAGTATATCTAATTCATTTATCCAATTTCCAAAAATAAACTCGATTCCATTTGGGTTCGAATCTTTGGATACAAGCTTATTATTAGTATCTATCGTGAATGAAAATTTCTTATGAATTATATCTAGTATGTTAACATCAATATTTCGTATATCAGGATCAAGCCCATCAATTCGAATACTTTTTACTTTATTTCGCTTATAATTTGGAATATTTAATAATGATTTCTGAATATTTGACAATGAAATTTTGTAATGACTTAATTTATCAAAAAAATCATCTGGTAGTCTTGAATAAACAATAAAACTCATAGGACGACCTTCATTACAAGACTCCGATTCATAAATTCTAGCATTTGTATGTGAAACATATCCAGCACCATATGCACTATCTATCAACAAACCAAAAGGTCTATTTTCGGGAATTCCATACGTATCTATATCAGATTGCCAACAGCTAAAATCTTCTTCGACTCTAAATCGGAAAATCCTGAATGATTCTCTTGTTGGTAATTGATAATCTAACCCTTTGAAAGAGAATGTTTTATATATTTTATTTGTTTTTATTAATATAGATTCAACATCTCTTTTTTCTAAAAACTTATTTTTTAAAATTTGGTATAATTTTTCATCTACATTATTAAACACCTGTTTTTTATAAAGTGGATTAAAATATGAAAGCCATAAAGTATGATCTTTTAATTTCTCTGGGTTAATGCATATCAATGCTCTTGCAAAATGAATTGGTAATGCAGTGAAATCTTTGCAAAGTAATCTTTTATCACTCTTTGAATAAACAAATAATGACTTATTTTTTTTAATGTCAATATACGATTCACATATATTCCAAGAAATTGGATACCACGGATTTGCAAAATCATCTTTTAATTCAAAAGAACGACCATTGCTATCACAAAAATAAGTTGGACTATAAACTTTATTTGATATCTTAAAAATTGAAGGATTTTTATAAATTGTAGAATACTTAGTCTCATATGATCCTGATGACCAATAATATTTAGTTGAATATCTAATAAAAACAGGTGACTCTAAATCGATTCTTTGTTCATTAAATAAATCTTTTAATTTATAAAAACTATTTTCAAGGCTAGGTAAGCTATTTAAAAATGCATTAACATTATTAATTGATTTTGATTCCGAATTATTATAATCTCTATACGATAACTTATCACCGGAAGAAAATTGACCGCCTTTTGATAAAGCATAATATTTTTTCCCTTCTTCTGTTTTATAAAGTTCAATAATTCCAGCTTTAAATAAAGGTTGAAATATAAAATATTCTGGATAATCATTTTCTAGATTTGATAAACATTTAAAATTTTCTATAAGATTTATGCATATATTATGGACACTAAGATGACTTGCTTTACCTTTTGTTGCAAGCCATAAAAAAAGAGCTTGCTGACATTTTACAATGGCTTCTTCTTGTTCCGATAGTTTAATATCCGAGACATCGGATAAATTGATTAACGTCTCCTCAAATGAAGCTGATTGAACTTCAATATTGCTAATAACTGATGAATCATCAATAGCGCTAATATTAAGTCCATCTATGTTATCCAAAACGGATTGAAGAGAACCATCAATATTATGTACAGGAGCTACCTTTGCATAATTCAATCCATCTTTATTTTGTGGTAATAACCAAGGAATATCTAAATATTGATTATTATGAAGGCGAACTCCTCCTATAAGCATAGGAACATGTGGAAAGTCTGTTTGAAAATTATCTGGACGGTTTCT
>JAGCWT010000174.1 GCA_017961705.1 Treponema sp. | reverse complement strand
GCAGTCCTGTCACCCTGAACTTGTTTCAGGGTCTGTATAGGCTTATATGCCAGCTTTTACAGATTCCCGGGTCAAGCCCGAGAATGACGGCGTTTTTTTATCCAGGAATGACGGCGTTTTTTTATCCAGGAATGACGGTGTTTTTTACCCGGATGATGACGGGCTATTTGTTCAGGTATTCTACAACAAGCTGGCCCATCTTCTTTGTGCCAACAAGCTTACCGGCTGCCTTTACCTGGTCGCGGGAAGAACCTGCTATGTCGCCAGTCCTCCAACCGTCTGTAAGCACGCGGTCAACAGCGGCTTCTATTGCCTTAGCTTCTGTTTCAAGGCCAAAGCTGTAGCGAAGGAGCATTGCTGCGCTAAGAATTGTTGCGAGTGGGTTTGCCAAGTCCTTGCCTGCAATATCCGGGGCAGAACCGTGGATTGGTTCATAAAGGCCTGGGCCACCTGCACCAAGGGATGCAGATGCAAGCATTCCGATTGAACCTGTAACCTGGGAAGCTTCGTCCGTCAAAATGTCACCGAACATGTTGCTTGTTGCAATTACGTCAAACTGGCGGGGGTTGCGTACAAGCTGCATGGCCGCATTGTCTATGTACATAAAGTCGAGGGTTACGTCCTTGTAGTCTGCGTGTACAGTCTCGGCAACCTTTCTCCAAAGGCGGCTGGAGTTAAGGATGTTTGCCTTGTCGATTACAGTAAGATGCTTCTGCCTCTTCTGGGCAAATTCAAAGCCCATGCGGACGATTCTTTCAATTTCTTCCCATGAATACTTTTCTGTGTCCCATGCGCTCTTTCCGTCTGGGGCAGTTCCGCGGTCACCAAAGTAGATACCGCCTGTAAGCTCACGAATAACAAGGATGTCAAGGCCGGAGCCAACAATTTCGTCCTTAAGAGGGCATGCATCCTTAAGCTGCTTCCACATAACAGCAGGGCGAAGGTTTGCAAAGACCTTCATTCCGCCGCGAAGACCAAGCAAAGCCTTTTCCGGGCGAATTTCCGGGGCAACGTCATCCCACTTTGGTCCACCAACAGCACCAAGCAAAACAGCGTCGCTCTTAAGACAAATGTCCAGCTGGTCCTGGGGAAGCGGCTTACCCCACTTGTCTATAGCAGCACCACCAGCTATTACGTTGGTATAGTTAAACTTGTGACCAAATTTTGCAGCTACAGCATTCAAAACATTAACGCCTTCTGCAACAACATCAGGACCAATTCCGTCTCCGGGAATCAAAGCAATATTTTTTTCCATAAAAAAACCTCATATTCCAAAGGCCTTTAGTGGCACTAAAGCACCTTCAGTATTTTTTTTCCATAAAACTATAGCACTTTTCTTCTTAATAGTGAATAGGTAACCATTAGAATGCAGCAGAGCAGGCAGGGCAGGGATTGGAGCACCGCGCAAAGCGCGTTCCGCAGGGAGGAGCAAAGCGACAAGCGGAGGAATGGAGCGAAGCGGAAGTGCGCAAAGCCCACACACGAGGAACAGTAGGCAGCAAAAAAAAGGGGCAGATGACTATTCAAGTGCCCCAAAAAAAGTAAAAAAAAATTTGAAAAGCCTTAGAAGCAATTTCTGACAATCCAGCGCACACGCAGGGTGTTTACAATGTTGCGGAGGAATTCGTCCAGGAGGACTGCAAGGAAAACGCCAAGGATTCCCATGCCAAAGACTTTTACGAACACAAGCGCCATGGAAATTACAAAAATGGTTCCCGCAATCTGGGTCTTGAACATCCAGAAGGGGTCTCCGTAACCGCGGATTGAGTTTCCCGCGATGATATTGCCGCTCTTGGAAAAGAGGTTCAGGCACATGAGCATCATGTAAAGGCCGCAGGTAGCTATAATCAGCTGGTCCTTTGTGAATATGCTGATGATTTGGCCGGGCATAACAAGGCAGATTACAAGCATTACCGCAGAACAGACAAAACTGAGTAAAAGCGCATTTTTAAAGACGCCTCTGAACTTGCGCACGTCCTGGGCACCGGTTGCCTCACCAGTAAGTGTCATTGTTGCGTTGCCGATTGCACCGATTACGACTACGACCAGAAGCTCTACGCCAAAGACCATTGAATAAATTCCGGCCGCAACTTCGCTTATGGAATTCAAAATCACAACAAGGGCAAGGTTTCCTGAGTTCCATAGCAGGTCTTCCAGCGCGGTGTTTATTCCAAGCTTTACCGAGCGGGCAAAGGGGGCAAGGGGTGCCTTTATTACGGCAGAGAGTCTTGGCCTTGTAAAGAGCTTACTGCTTGAGACGAATATGATGGAAGCAAAAATTACGCCAACGTATTCGGAGATAGTGGTTGCAAGGGCAGCTCCCCTTATTCCCATTGCTGGAAAGCCCAACCTGCCAAAAATCATAATCCAGTCCAGGACCACGTTCAAGAGTGAGCGCACAAGTCCAAACCATACGAGTGGCTTTGTGTAGTTGGAAGTCTGCATGATTACCATGGTGGATGCTTCAATTCCAATCACAAGGAAAATGGGCATAAAAAAGTGCAGGTAGTCCATGCACATGGGAAGTACGGTTGTGGAAGCCCCCATCAATGTAAAGACAAGCCTTCCAAAAAAGAGCCAGAATAAAAACAGGGCAAGGGAAAGGACGTTTGTCCACTTTACAAGGGAAGAGGCATAGTTTTCGCATTCGTCCATCTGCTTGGCTCCGACCTTTTGGCTAATGAGGATTGAAGAGCCTACCGTAAGCGAAAAGCAGCATGAAATAGTTGTCCATATGGCAGAGTTTACGTTGCCAAGGGCGCTCATGTAGAGGGGGTCGACATGCCCCAGGAAGGCCCTGTCCGTGAGCATCTGAACCTGGTTGATGATGTTGCCCAGAACAATGGGAACTGCAATTTTTAATAGCGGATGCATGTAGTTGTTTTTCATAGTTTATAGAGATTATCTGTTTGCAATTTTATTGTCAATCAAGGGCAGCTTTAATGCAAGGGGGTACACAGGAAAACAAATTAAAGGACAGTCAAAAGTAATTGTGTATCAAGCATAATCCAAATGCGGAAGCACTTCCATTCCCGGCTGAAAATGCGTCAAAAAAGCAAGGGTTGTTTACAACCCCAAGCGCAGATACAAGGTATCTGACTCGCTACGCTCGCTCCGCGCAAATGCTTTTTTGCCACCTTTTCAACCTCCATTCCAGTGCTTCCGCACATTGGTTTACTACATTGCATTTTCTGTTTGTGCCGTAAGGCGCAGTAAAAGAAAAAAGCCCGCTCCAAAAAATAGAAAGAAAATTCTAAATCTTAAAGCCCAAAAGGCTTGCAATGGAACTTGCAAGGATTACAGCGATAAAGACTGGGGCTACGAATTTTATTACAAAGTTGTAAAGCTTTTTCATCTTGAATGAAGATGAGCCTTCCACTTCTTCCGCAATCTTTGCAAGACCAATCCTGCGCACTACAAGATAGAAAATCAGAAGTGCGGCCAATGGCATCATGATTGAATTTGTAAGGAAGTCAAAGAAAGAAAGTATGTCCATTCCAAAGATTGTAACAAAGCTAAGGCTGCTGAACCCAAGAGAAGAAAGGGAACCAAGGGCAAATACAAATAGAGTCATTACGATGCAGGCAAAGGTTCTATTCCACTTGAGAACGTCGCACAGTGTTGAAACTGCACATTCCATAAGGGAAATTGCAGAGGTAAGGGCTGCAAAAAGAACAAGCACAAAGAAGAGTATACCAACAAGGCGGCCAGCATGCATCTGTGCAAAAACCTTGGGAATCGTAACGAACATAAGGGAAGGTCCTGCGTTCAAGGCCTTGGGGTCTCCGCCAGAGAATGCAAAGACGGCAGGAATTATCATAAGACCTGCAAGGATAGCCACGAGGGAGTCAAATCCAATAACCTGCACGGTAGTCTTTTCTATGTCTACACTCTTTTTCATGTAAGAGCCGTAAGTAATCAGAATGCCCATTGCTATGGAAAGTGAATAGAACATCTGTCCAAGGGCTGCAACTACAGTCATCCATGAGAAGTTTGTAAAGTTGGGAATAAAGAAATACTTTACACCGGCAAGAGCGCCTTTCCTTGTTACGGAGAAACATGCAACTACAAGGGCAAGGACTGCAAGAAGAGGCATCATCACTTTGGAAACTTTTTCAATTCCGTTGTTTACGCCTGCAAGAATTACCGCTGCCATAATCAGGGCAAAAATCACAAAGAAGAGTTCAGTGGAAAATGGATTTCCTATAAATGAACCAAAAAATCCATCCTGGGCCATAGCCTGAGTGCTGCCTTTTATGTATTCAAAAAGGTACTTGCAGACCCAGCCGCCAATTACGGAATAATATGGAACAATCAGCATGGGGATTATTGCGTTAATCCAGCCGCCTGTCTTGAGCAAGCCTGACTTTCCAAACTGGGAAAATGCACCGACCGGGCTTTTTGCTGTCATACGGCCAATGGATGTTTCGCTGATGATCATTGCATAACCGAATGTTACGGCAAGAACCACATAGACCAAGAGGAAGATTCCTCCGCCGTAGCGGGATGCAAGATAGGGGAAGCGCCAGATGTTTCCAAGACCAACGGCAGAGCCTGCAGCCGCAAGCACATAGCCCACGTGTCCGGAAAATGTTCCTCTAGAGAGTTTCTTTTCTGTTGAATTCATAAGATTCCTCGCATAATGATTTTAAGGGTTCATTATAAAACAAATTTGGATGTTTGCAAAGGGAGGAAAATCATTTGCCATTCAATACAAAGTTGCTTTTTATTGTAAGGAATTCATTGAGGCGTTCCATAAGCAAAAAAAGATTTGCTCGGTCTTCAAATTCCGGGCGGGTTTGGGGAAGGGGCTGGCTTTTCATTTTTTGGCGGATTTGGGAAAGCTCTTTTAGAAGGGACTGCACGTCATTGTCCTTGTGGTATTCAAGGGAAACTTTTTCTAAAAAGTCTGCAAGAAGGGGTGCTGTGTGGGGAACGGCAGAAAGTTCTTTTGCGCACTTGAACATTTCCTGTAGAACCTTGGTCTGTGCCTCCCTCATTGCAAGGTAGCGGCTGTCAAAAGTGTCTTTTCCTAAAAACTGGTTGTTAAAATTTTCTTCGGCCTGTTTCTTTGCAACAAAGATGCTCTGTCCAAGGCTTTCAAAACAGGAACCGTCATAGTCCAAAAGATTGGGGTCTAGAATCCTCTGCGCCATGCGGTGAAGGACAAGCTTAATTTTGTCATCAGTATTAGACTTTAATTCTTCTATATAATCCGTCTTTTTGTGAAGGAATATGTTCACCAAAATTCCAAAAGCCACACCAATCACAAAAAGCAGAAGCTCGTTCAAAACTTCAGCAGGCCCGGTCTTTCCAAATGAGATAAAGTGTGAAATCAAAACCGAATCCATGGCCATGGCAGAAACCCAGCCCCGCCACTGGCAAACAAGAATAAAAATTGCAAGGTATACAAAAAAAACAGGAATCGTAAAGCCCAAAAGATTGAACAGTGCAAGGGAAATTGCAAGAGCTAGGGCAAAGGCAAGAAAACGGGCAAGTGCCGTCCGCAAAGTTTCCTTCTTTGTTGGCTGAACAGAAAGAATGGCAACTATTCCAGCAGACACTGCAAAGTCAAGGCCAAGAGCCTGAGCCACAAGAATAGCAAGCACCGCCGCCGCAATAATTTTTACGCTCTTCAACAAAAGTTCCCGCATGCACCCTCCATCATTCAAAGCAAAAGGCCAAGCTAAAGCTTCTTTTCTGCCAGGTTCACGAGCCACTTTTCTTTTTTAAGCCAGAAATGTGCAATCGCTATCTTGGGAATTTCTACCGACTTTATTATTGCGTACATCATTACAGGCCCAATGGATGTGTAGTTTGCCATAAAGAAAATTCCCGGCACCACAATAAAGATGTTCCCTATTCCGTCAACAAGCATTCCCATCATAGTGTCGCCACCTGCACGGCTAACCGCAAACTGTCCGTTTATGTATACCCAGAGCGGCATGTAGATTGCCATAACAAGAACCATATTTGAACAGATTAACTGTGAAGAGGCACTCAGCTTGGAAAATACGACAGGAACAAGCAGCGTGCAGACCAAGCCCACAAGCGTAAAGAAAATGCCAAAGATTATTGCTCCGTTCAAAAGCCAGACCTTTTCTTCCCTTGCCTTTTCAAGTTCACCGGAACCAAGGTCCTTTCCTATGATTACACCGGTAGCAGTACAGATTCCGCTAAAGGCAACAAAAAAGAGGTTTGCAATCGCAAAGCTGGAAGACATTCCCGAAACAACATCCGCACCACCCCTTTTGTTGTAGAGGGCAGTTGTTATTGTTTCCGCTATAGCCCAGACCATTTCCGACGTCATTATCATCCTTGCCTTTCTAAAGATCTCGCGGAAAAGCCCCAGGTTCACACGGAACAAATCAAGAAACTTTATTACAAAGGGTGGCCTCTTTCTTATCATGTAAAAAACAAAAGCCAGCATTTCCACCACGCGGGCAATGACTGTTGCTATTGCAGCACCCCTAACTTCAAGCCTGGGGAAGCCAAGGGAACCGTAGATAAGAAGCCAGTTAAAGAATGTGTTTATGAGCGTTGCAATTACAGAAATGACCAGAGGAACGCGGACTTCTCCAATCTCCCGCAAAGAAGAAGAAATCATTGTAGAGATGAGCCAGGGAATTCCCATAAAGCCCATAAGCCGCATGTACTTTACGCCTTCGTCAAGAATCAGTTCTGCCTGGGAATTTCCCCTTACCATAAAGCTCAAAACCCATCTTGGAAAGCAGAAGCAGCATACGGAATAAACTGCAAGTACAAAGACGCTTGCCCAAAGCTTAAAGCAGAAGGTCTGCCTCATTCCGTTCTCGTCTTTAGCCCCGGAATACTGGGTCATAAAAATTCCGCCGGCCATGCAAATCGTATTGGAAAAAACCATGAAGAGGAAGATGATTTGGCCAGTTATGTTAACGCCAGACATCTTTACGTCTCCCAATCCAGAAACCATAAAGTTGTCTATAAGAGAAACCAGGTTCTGGATTAGAAGCTGAGCCATTACAGGAACGGCAATCTGGAGCGCCTTAGCGTAAAAGTTAACCGATGCAAAAGCCGGCGTTTTTTTTGAAATGAACTGCATACTTAAAATCTAGCAGAAAAAGCATTCTAGTTCAATGTGAATTTTACCGGGTAGCGGTACCTTACTGCACAGGACTTTCCGTTGGCACTTGCAGGAACACAGGATATGCCCTTCAAAGCAGCAACAGCCGCCTCTGCAAATCCATGCCCCGGATCCTTAAGCACCTTAATCTTTTTGATTGAACCCTTTGCGTCTATAAAAAGCTCCAGGTAAACAACAGCCTCTATTCCCTGCTTAAGAGCCATTGGAGGATAGACGATTCTGGAAAGAACCTGATTGCTTGGAATTACAGGAACAGAAGATATTTTGTGCTGCGGAAGGAATTCATCAGAGTCATCCTTACTGCCGCTTGTATCTTCAACCTGAACCTTTTCCTTTGTCTCCACAATCTTTTCAGAAGCCTTGGGCTGGTTAGAAACCTTGACCACTTCTTTCTTTACCTCTACCGGCTGGGGGGCAGGCTTTTCGTATTCCTGAACGTCCACCAGCTTGAACACTTCCGCTTCCCTAAAATCAACGGTCTCCACGGCATCTTCTTTCTTCTGGAAATTGAAGACATAAATCGCCGCCACGTGAAGCAAAAGCACAAAGGCAAAAAGGAAGGGCCTTGCAAAGCGGGATATAAATGAAATCTTTTCCATGCTCATAAAAACTAACCTTCCTTCACAACAAAACTAACAACCCTGTGCTGGAGGGACTGCAGGACGCCGACCACAGAATTAACGTATTTGTAGGGAGTGTCCCTATCTGCAATTACGTGAATCCTAACATTGGGGTTTGCGGCAATTGCACTTACCACAGCCCTTTCAAGCCCAACTGAATCAAGCTCCTTGCCTTCTGCAGAAACAACCCCGTTCCTTTGAATCCATATCTCAAAGTTTGAGTCTGCCTGTGTGCGCTCCAAGGCTGTGCTTTCCGAATAGTTTATCTTTTCCTCGTAGCGCTGGTTCATCAGAGAAATCAGCATGATGAAAATCAGAAGCAGGAACCCTATGTCCGACATAGATGATGTTGTTATTGAAGGATTCCTTCTTTTCTTTTTTATGTTGACCATAGCCTACTCCATTCTGAACGAAAAATTCTCAACTTTGAGCCTTCTTATCGTAGAAATTACGTTCACCACGTTCTGATACGGACACTCGCTGTCTATCGTAAGCAGGAAGGTAAGGTTTGGCCAGGACTTTAGCTTTGCGTCCACAAGGCTGGTAAGCTCTGCCAATGGGGTCTCTTTTCCTTCCATAAGAATTTTTCCGTCTGCCGTAAGCGAGCACTTTAGTATGTCTTCCGTGTTCACAACAATGGGCTTTTCTTTGGACGGCAGGTTCAGCAAAAATCCCTTGTTAACGTTGAATCCCGCAATAACGATGAAGAATATTATCAGCAGGAAGGAAAGGTCGTTGAGAGAACCAGAACTTCCCGCGTCTTCAAGATTACGCCGAGTAAGTCTTTTTATCATCTTCCGCCTCGATTGGAATCAAACCGGTTTCCATATCCATAAGGTCTGGCACAAGGTCGTTGATGGCCTTGGATGTTTCTGCAGCAAAAGTGTCTACCCTCTGAATCAGAAGGTTGTAGGCTATGAGGGCTACGATTGCAATAATCAGACCAAAAACAGTCGTAATAAGGGCCTCGTAGATTCCTCCTGCAACAAGCTGTGCGTTTACGTCTGTTGCAACTGCGATTGACTGGAAAGCCCCAATCATGCCGGAAACAGTTCCCAAGAATCCTGTAAGCGGTGCAAGTGATGAAAGTGCCGTAAGATAGTTAAAGCCGTTTTCCATCCTGCGAAGACGCTCCTGTGCCTCCGCTTCCGCAGCGCGTTCCATCCTGCTCTCACCGTACTTTGCATTCTGAAGGAGAGCCAAAAGAACAGAAGCGATTGTCTGCCTTCTCTTGCAGCTCATAAGAAAATTCTCTGCTTCTTCAATCTTGCCCTGGGAAAGATAGGCCTTTACCCTGTCGCGCAAAGGTGCAACACGGCAGTCGTGCCAAACAAGGTAAATGCAGCGTTCAATTACGATTGCGACCGTTGCAACAGAAAAAGCAAGAAGACCCCACATGAACGGTCCTCCAAGCTTGAACAATTCAATTAAACTAAAACCTTTTTCCATAACATTTCTCCTGTACTCTCATCCTTACTTATATGACACCCCGGCTTAACCGAAGTGTCACTTTTTTTTCTAGAACCTGAACTTTAATCCAACAGAAGGAATTGGAACCCCAATGTTAAAGTCAGCAGATTCAGGAACATCGCTCATCTCGCCTGTGTACTTGTTAAACGACTTGTCTCCCTTTGGCGTATAAAGGTTTACGAACACGTCCTGCAGTGCAAAGTAGAATTCCCATGAAGCCTTGTCGTTGTTTGTCTTCCACTGGTAGGAAAGCCTTAAGTCTACCGGGCATGAAATCTTGTTCCTTAAAGTGTCGCTGTATACAGAGCTTCTTGTATAGCGCTGAACTACAGTTCCGTCGTCCATGGTTGCGGCATAGCAGGTTACGTCGCCGTTCTTGTCTTTTGGTGCGCCTGTGGCAAGGGTTCCCTTTACGGTAAAGGTCCAGCCCTTTCCAAAGTGCCAGTTTGAAACAAGGTTCACAGTGTGGAAGCGGTGGTATTCCGGGAAGTACCATTCGTTAAGGGGATCTCCGTAGATTGTCTCTGGTGCATATACTCCGTCCTTTACCTTTGTGGGGTTCTTAAAGCGGGAATAGATGAATGAATATGAAAGGTATCCATCCCACTTGTCTCCAGCCTTCTTTTCTATCATTGTGTCAACACCAAAGACATGACCCTTTCCGTCAGACTTTGCAACCATGTCTATGTCCTGGTAGTTGCTGCTTGCATCCATTGCGGCATAGGCATAAATCCTAGAAAGATAGTAGCGGTAGTATGATTCAAGCTTAAAGTTCCAGCCGCCTGCAAAATCAATATCTGTTCCAAGCACGGAGAAAATTGCCCTGTTTGTGTGCATGTCAAAATTCTCAACGCCCATGTCTTTGGAAAGAATCATTGTCTCGCGCGGTATGGAAACAAAGAGGCCCGAACCTGCCGTAAACGAAACTTTTTCCAAGCTGCCAAGGTCGCGCCAAGGGGTGAATGTTACAGTAGCACGGGGACAAATGTCAGGAATAAAATTCACCCTAAAGTCATCTTCCTTGTTCCAGAACGAAATGAATTCTCCGCGGACTCCAAGTTCTGCCTGTACAGGATCGTTGTCTGCCCCAAATTCCCAGGTAAGGAATGCCGCATTGTCCAGAATACAGTTTCCCTTGCTTACGTCTTCATAATTTATGTGCCTAAAAAGCCAGTTTCCGTTGATGTCCAAGTCTGTCCAGCCGTTCTGCTTTTCGGTAGTCTTTGCAGTAGAAAAGGTTTCCTCTATTCCGGCACAGATGTGGTTGCGCTCGTTAACCTCTATTTCTGATTCAAGCCTTCCTGAAACAAGATGATTCTCTATCTTTTCATTCATGTTTGTCCTAAGGTTTGAAATATTGTAGCTGCCACCAGCCGTAACGCCCGGGAATGATGAACCGTACCTGAATACAAAGTCGTCATTGTATTTAATGCTTCCGAGTTCGGTAATATCTGCCTCCATGTTTTCAAACATGCCGTTGTAGCAAATGTTTCCGCGGAAAAGCAGCTTGTCCGTAGCAAGGTATTTTACGTTCACTCCGCCCAAGGCTTGGTAGATGTCATAGTCCATTATTGCATGGGTGGTAAGTCCGTCCTCGTCTTCCGTCTGGTCAATCTCAAGACCGTCGCTGCCAAAGAATCCTATAATGGAAAATGAAAGCTCCGGTGTTGGATGAAGGTCTGTCTTTAGGAAAAAGTCGCGGATGTAGGGAGCACGCTCAATGTAGTCAAGGCTTTCGACACCCGCCTTCTTAAAGCCCCAAACAACAGGATCAAGAAAGCTGATGTGTGCGCCAACAAGCATTCCTCCCACGTCCTTTCCAAAAGGAACCTGGGCAAAGGCATCAGCACATGTTGTTGAAAGGCCTGCGTCCACATGGAAGTTCTCGTAGTCAGGCTTTACTGTGCTTGCTTCAAGAAGACCAGCACTTGCACGTCCGTACCTGGAAGAAAACACTCCGTTTGAAAGCTTGATTGAATCAACCATGGAAGGGTTAAAGATGGAAACTCCGCCACCCCAGTGCCAGGGATAGATTGTATACATTCCGTCCAAAAGACAGGCCGCTTCCCTTGGAGCACCACCGCGGATTGAAGGTTCCGTACCCCAAGCACCGCTAAATGAAACGCCGGGCAAAGTCCTAACAGAAGCCATGCAGTCTTCCACAAGACCAATGTTTGCAGTAGTGTGCATCTGTTCCTTTGTGATAACTTTTGCAACACCAACCTTTTCCTCTGTCTTTTCCGGAACTGAGCGCTTTACGACAAGCTCTTTTCCTTCGATTACATCAGAAAGGCTCATGTTAATTACGATGCGCTCATCACCCTTTGAAAACTTCTTAAGAACATCTTTGTAACCGGGTAAGCTTGCCCTTATGGTACCAGATGAAATTGAATCAGGAAGTGAAAGAATGGCATTTCCATTCTCGTCCGCAAAAGTCACATTCTTGCGATTCTGCTCCAAAGTGATTTTTGCACCCTCAAGCGGAAAATCAAGGTCTTTGTCGATTACAGAAATTTTTAGGTCGGCACCAAAGAGTACCGCAGGAAATAATGCAAGAACTACACTTAATACTTTTCTCATTTTACAACCTCGTTATCTATTAGACAACCGAGGATGCAAAATGTGTTACTTTTTTTTAATTGAATGAATACCTTACGCCAAGTTCAAATTCAGGATAGAATTTATAGTCACCGCTGCCAAGCTTAATGTTTGTATCCAGACGGTCAAAGGCATCCTTGAATCTTGTGCCGCAGTAGGAAATGTTTGCAGCCCCAAAGACCTGGAAGTGCTTTATTGGAGTGCAGCCCACGGACAAACGCAGAGACGGATAGAAGTCGCACTCAACGTCATAGTGATCCCACTCATCTTCATCATCAGAAGAAGAAGAAATTTCATCAGAATCATTTTTGTAGGCAACAAAATTTCCAATACCTTCTATGTCAAAATTAAAGATTCCGTAGCTAAACCTTGTTCCCAAACCGCCCAAAAGAATTCCATAGGCCTCGTCATCGTCACGATTCCTAAAGAAATCCTGAGCCCTGCCCTCCACGCCCAAAACGGTATAGAGATGCTTGTTACCGGAATTAAGTGCAAGGCGCAGGTTGTTGTTGGAAGTGTAGGACAAGCCAAGTTCAAGGACACCGTTCTTTGAAATGTTAAGAAGGCCAAGCTGAATTCCATCCGCCTCTTTTGCAACATTCACAAGACCTATCTGAGCGCCGTTCTTTTTTACCTTGTCCGCATAGTTAAAGATTCCCGCAATCTGCGCACCCTGAATTTCATCTGCAAGGTTTCCAATTCCTGCCGCCTGAAGCCCCTTCATACTTTTGGTAGAGTTAAAAATGCCAGCACCCTGCACACCAGCAAGATCAGCACTTCTGTTAAAAATTCCAGACGCCTGCCCGCCCTTAACATCCTTTGCCTCGTTAAAGATTCCGGAATACTGCATACCCTTTACTTCATCCGCGCGGTTAAAAATACCCGCATACTGAAGGCCGCACAAATCCTTAGCCATATTGTAAATTCCAGCCGCCTGAACTCCGCGGACAAATTCTGCCTCGTTTATAAAAATAGAGAACATTGCCCCGGACGTCTCGTAAACACTGGAGCGCACAAGTCCAAGAGAAAGCGTCGAATAGACCTTCTTGTTAAATGGATGGGAAAGCTCATTGTTAACAAGCGAAAGCTCCACAGGAGTGTAAACACCGCCATCCCTAAGCGAATAAGGAAAATGCACGTCGCTCGAGCCAATAGATTCCGCAGAAGAATCATCTTCGGAAAGCTCTTCCCCACCTTCCCCGCGAAGCCTGTTAAAAGAAGAAGCCACCGGTGAAAGCGAATTGGAAGAAAGCTCATAAACTTTGCCGGGCCTAAGATTGAAGGTTCCCTGCATAGTCACGTTCTTTGCAATAAGGGTTGCCGAATATTCCCCTTTTTCCAGCGCAAGATAAACAGGCTTTTTTTCGCTCTTGTTTATTTCGGAAACAAGCTTGCCGTTTTTGTCGCGGATAATAATCCTTCCGCTCAAATCAGAAGCAAGCATTACAATGCTGTCCGAATTGGAAATATCGGAAAGAACCAGGTCACCAGAACCAACAAGGGTAATGTTGTAGTTTGGATGCTGTGGACCCGCAGAAGAATTCTCCGTCTTGGAAAGGGTTTCGTTAAAAGCGTATGAATAAAGCTCGTTCAGCGTAACCTTCTTGTCTCCAGAACTGTCCGCCGCACCGCGAAGCCCCGTAAGCATTGCGTTTGTAAAAAATGAAGAGCCAATCTCGTCAGACTCCTGGGAAGATTCCTGTGATGAACTGGAAGAAAGATAGGCGTGCCCCTTAACCACGGAAGAGTCATCCAAAAGGAAAGGCTTTTGCCTCTGACCGCCCTTTGTCCTAATAAAGTTGCCAGAATAGCATGAATCAAGGATTACAACATGCACGTCGCTTGGAACATTGCTGATTGCAGCCTTAAGCTTTGAATATCCGTAAGTTGACTTTCCCAAGAGCAGGGAATTTTCATCCGAATGTCCAGAATAATAGAAAAGAAATTCTGACCGCTTGGACTTTTCCTTGTTTGAGCGAATCTTTTCGGAAATAGCCTGCATGGCACTGTCAAGGTCATCCTTTGCAGGATCAAGAAGAAGTATGGCGTTTGCAGAAGGAATGCCGCCAATCTCTGCCATGGTCTTCTGGAAAGAAATAGCATCGCTTCCAGCATACAAAAGGCGCTGGTTGTTCTTGCCGCCCGAATTGGATCCTATAAAAACCGCGTAGCGTTCAACCCCGGAAGAACCGGACTTGTTCTGGGCAAAAATCATGAGAGGCGCAAAAGCTGTCATTATCAAAAAGAATATTTTTTTCATTTTAAGCACTCCCTAGGAGTTTTTTTAAGACTCCCCAATCATACACTATTTTTTATTCAATATAAAGACGGATGAATCACAATCTTTTGGAAGGTAGGAGCCCTTCTTAAGAAAATCTATGCTGAACTTCCTGCTGCTGATTTTATCCATCTTTGAAAGGTCAAAGGCTTTTTTAGAAGCTACAAAGACAAAGCACTCGTAGTCAGGAGCATCGTCAAGTGCATAGGAAAAAGAAAGTGGCACTTCTTCGCCAGTCTTTTCAAGCTTTGCCGCTTCCCATGAATTTTCAGGAAAATGCCTTGTAACATTGCCGTTTCCGTCAACACTAAAGATTACGCCAAAATTGTAGGCACCAGGCGTGTATGTAATCTGGATAAGGTCGTTTTCCTTGGCAATATCCCCGTCTTCCATAACAAGAGCCTTATCACCCTTCTGCTTGTAAAGCCTTATCTGGTGGTGGGAAGCCCCCTTAACACCAATGTAGGGTGAATTAGGCTCACCGCTTTCCACCAAGCTTCCCGGTCTGTGTGAAGCAGCATTAAAGTTTCTTATAATAAGAGGAGTTGCAAGTGCAAAAAGAAGCAGGGCTGCAGCAGAATACCTAAAGGCAATCGAATAGCGCTTTTTTGCAGGCAAAGCATTGCGGCCAGCATCACCGGAAGCAAGGCCTCTGTTCTTTTCCGCAAAAGACTTCTTTATTATGGCTTCCTCCATGGCATCTGCAGGATAGGCAGCAAGAATCTCTTCGTTCGACTTCCGCAAATCCGCAAGAGCCGACTGAATGTTTTCCTTTCCGTATTTATCGTAATAGTCATTTTCAGCTTTTTCGCCAAGCAGTATCTCTTCTAACAACAACTGTGGAATCATACGCGCTCCTTTTATTAGGCACTAGCCTTGTTCATAATTTTCAACGAATATTTTTTAAGCTCGGAAATCCTCTTCCTCACTCCCGAAACCGACATACCAATCTGCTCAGCCGTCTCTTCCAAGGTAAGGCCGTCAACAAAATGAAGTGTTGCAATCAGCGAATCCTTTTTGTCCCGACCGGCAAAAATGTTTTCAAGAATCATGCCCGCCTCAATCTTCTCGCGCTCCTGCTCCGAAAAATCATCCGCAATGGTCTCGCAGATAAGTTCAAAGTCCGGGCCGCTCCTCAGTTTGTCTGACCTGATTTTGTTAAGGCAAACCCTTGTTGCCGTAACATAAAAAAGGCTGGCGCACACTTCTTTGATTTTGCATTTGCTGTCCATGATGCGAAGAAACACGTCCTGCATGGCGTCCAAGGCCTTTTCCTCATCCTTAAGAATCGCACGGCAGCGCCTCAAGACCATGGGGGCATATTTCTTGTACAACTCGCCAAAATCTTGGTTTGTCAAAGTTTTCATCTTAGTTAATTAACTCCGTCGTATTATTAGACACCTTTGCTGGCAAAAAGTGCTACTTTTTTTCTATATATAATTTATCGGATACGGATTTTATTTTTTAGGACGAAACTTGCGACCGCTACTACTGGCTTCCACGGCGGCGTATGCTTAGTTCATCCATCACAAGGCAAAGACTTAAAAACGCCTTAAATAATATAACAAAAATTATCCTTGACAAGTCCACATTCCTGACGCAAAGTATAAGTAAGCCTTTATTTTTATACAGGAGATTAATTATGAAACAAGTACTTTTTGGAATTTTCTTATCCCTAACCCTTGCGCTCCCTGTTTTTGCCACGCCGGGAGAAATCAGAAAGCCTAACATCAATTTTGAAGCATCAACAACAAAGAAGATGGCGGTAATAAAAATCAACACAAAGACAGGCTCCAACGACTTTGCAACAAAGCCAGTTGCATCGGTTGTAACAGAAGCAAGAAAGACCTGGGGCGACGTACGCAATGACCCTGCCCCCTGGTACGAAGACTGCACCGTAACCGTAACAGACGGCAACAAGAAGGAAGTCTTAACAAAAACAGCCGCAAAAGTAAAAGTGCGCGGAAACTGGACAACCTCCTACGACAAAAAGCCATTCAGAATCCGCTTTGCAGAAAAACAGCCCATGCTTGGAATGAACAAGGGCCAGAAAAACAGGGACTGGGTTCTGCTTGCACCATACAAAGACTGGTCATACTGCCGCGACATGACGGGACTCTACCTTGGCAACATGATGGCACCCGGCTACACAAGCGACTTTAGGCTTGCGGAACTCTACCTGAACGGAGAATACTGGGGTGTTTACATCGTAGCGGAACAGCAGGAAGTATGCGACGACAGAGTAAACATCACAGAGCCAAAGAAAGGCTACAAGGGAACGGACATAGGCTACTTCTTTGAATACGACGCATACAGTCCGGCAGAAAAAAACAGCTTCAAGATTAACTACAAGGCAAAGCTTAAGGACATCAACGGTACAGAAATAAAGAACCTTCAGGAAGGCTACACAATCAAAAGCACAATCACCGACAAGTCCCAGAAAAAATTCATTGAATCCTACATGAACAACGCATGGAAGATTTGCTACGATGCCGCATACAACAACACGTTCCAGGAATTCAAGGCCGACTACAAAGACATTGTAAAGTCAAAGGCAAAGAACTCATACGACTGCGTCTCAAAAATAATCGACATAGACTCAATGGTTGCTGCCTACATCATTTCGGAAATAGCCTGCGACCCGGACCTCTACTACTCAAGCTTCTACATGTCTGTTGACTTTGGCGCAACCGGAGACAAAAAAATCCGCTTCGAGGCACCATGGGACTTTGACTCAACAATGGGCAACAAGAAGCACTGCAAGGACGCACAGGGACTTTATGCAGCAGCATGGCAGAGGGACGTAAACTACAATGATACAGAGACTTTTGCAAACCCATGGATGATGGTATTTGTAAACTGCGACTGGTTCCAGAAACTCGTAAGGGAAAAATGGAACTCCATGCAGAAAGACAAGATCCTCTCAAAGCTTGTCGCCAACATAGACTTTGCAACAAAGAACTACAAGTCAAACTTTAAGGCAGACAACAAGCGCTGGGGTCACGTTGGAATAAACAACCCGGAAGTTGCCCACGAATATTGCCCGGAAAGCTTGGCATGCAAAAACCAGGCAGATGCCGCAAAGCGCCTTAAGACTTGGCTAACGGCACGCTTCAAGTACCTGGATTCAGTCTGGGCAAAATAAAAACTTTCTGAATCAACGCGAACAAAAAATCCTGTCATCCACTTTTGGGCGGCAGGATTTTTTTATTACCCTCAACAAAAGGCCTATTTGAATACGTACTTCCGTATCTCGCAATTTTCTATGGATGAAGAAACAAATTCCTCGTTGCTTTCGGAAAAGAAATAGGAGTGGAACATCCGCACAACCCCTCCGTGAGTCACAAGCAGGAAGGTTTTGTTTTCTTTTTCGGAACGCTCCTTTAGTTCATCAATCAGGTTGTAGATTCTCTGTCCAAGGCGCAGCATTGACTCTCCCCCATTGTAGTCACAGGCAAACTGCTTTTTTACCTCATGGAAAACTCCGGGATGCTTTGTCCATTCGTGCCCCTCGTACTCGCCAAAGTTCTGTTCTATAAGACGCGGCTCCAGCGTTAGCGGAAGATTGTTCTCCCCAGCAACGATTCGGGCTGTGTCTGCTGCCCTGCTAAGCGGTGAATAAAGGATTTCGTCAACATGGATTTTTTCTTCCTTCAGTTTGAGTGCAAGTGCATGGGCCTGTTCAATTCCCTGCTCAGTAAGAGGAGTGTCTGTTACCCCCTGAACTTTTTTCTCAACATTCCACTGTGACTGTCCGTGGCGCGTAATATAGATGTAATTGCTCATAGCAGGAATATACCACAAAAGCAAAAGAAAAGTACAGGCTACTTGCAGCGGTGCTTGTAACTGGTGCTTGCAAACAGTGCTTGCAGCGGTACTTACAGCCTAACTTTACCCAACGTATTCAGACACAATGCTCAGAACCGGGCTCAGGTAGTTTGCACCAAAAAGGTTCAAGTGGTTCAGAAGCTGGTAAAGGTTGTACAGGTCACGCCTCTCTTCGTAACCGCCCTCAAGCGGATTTGCTTCCCGGTAGCTGTCATAAAAAGCCTGTGGGAATCCGCCAAACAGTTCCGTCATTGCAAGGTCTGCCTCCGCATGCCCTATGTAAACAGCCGGGTCTATCAGCATGGCCTTACCGTTAGGGCCACACATTACGTTTCCGCTCCACAAGTCTCCGTGCAAAAGGCTGGGTCTCTTGGGTTCAATCAAAAAATCATCAAGATGGTCAAGCAGCCTCGTTATCTTAGCCCTGTCTTCCGTAGTAAAATATGAATCCGCCGCCTTAAACTGGGGTGCCAGCCTTGAGTCACGGAAAAAAGAAATCCAGCTATTGCTCCTTGTGTTCAACTGAGGTCGCGCACCAATAAAATTGTCCCTAAAAAAGCCAAACTTGTCGTCCGACCCCATAATATCTTTTGTGTCCGCCTTGTGAAGGGCCGCAAGATCCCGCGCAAAGATTTCCCAATAATCAGGATGGGGCTTTGCGCTCCTAATGAATTTCAGAAGCAGAAAACTGTAGCCCACATCCTCACCGTCATCCGTCCCTGTGCAGAGAATTTCAGGAGTCTTTATAGCACCGGTCGCCTCTATTGCAGAAAGCCCCACCGCCTCCGCAGCAAAAAAATCAGCATTGGCCTTTGAGTTTGCCTTCATAAAAATGTGGTCGCCGGTATTAAGCGTAAGCCCATAAGCCTTGTTTATGTCGCCGCCAGAAAGCCTGTCAGTTTTGGTAATGGCCACAGAATTCCCAAAAAGAGAAACCAAAGCCTCCGCAAGAGAATTGTAATTATGTGGAAGAGATATTTTCATGCTTACATCTTAGCAATATTTTGCCGCAAGGTCGAGGGCAAAAGAATTGGAATTTGGACGTCCCTCTAAATGCTCTACCATTCATTCATCGGCTAATTCGACAATCATACGGGGGCAAGCCCCCTTTCGTGTTACCGCCCTTTCGGGGTTCCGCGGGTCCCTCCCCGCTCCATTGCTGCGCAACCCGCCTGCGGCGGGCCCCTACACGGCGGCGTAGGTTGTTTTGAAGAAAACAGACGAAACGAATTTATTTTTTATACCCGGAAACAACTTTGTATTTTATACTTTGATTATTATAACTTACAATTTCCAGAACAGCACCCTTGAATCTTATTACATTATCCTGGGACATATCGTAAGTCGCGTCTATGGTGAATGCAGGACGTGCAGTTCCATCTGCAAATTCGCGGTATGTGAATTTTATTATCTTACCCTCTGTGCCTGTATATATCAGTTGCTGTTCAAAATAGTAATCATTCACATCAGCAACAACAGTCGTCTTGGAATAATCATCCTTATTTAGCATAGGCAGCGTATTGGTGTTGTAGTAAACATCACCATCTGAAGTTTCCAACAATTGAGCATAGATTGTTCCTGTAACACCAGGCATAGGATTACCATATTGATAAACACGTACAGTCTGATTTTCGTGATTGATTCTTTTAGATGCAGTGCCAACAAATTTATATGTTCCTTTATTAAAAAATGCAGTCCAACCCAGTTTTCCATAATCATCTTTCAATACTAGCGCATCAGATGTAGAAGCTGTTCCCTCCTTTAGCAAAGAATCACCGATATAGGAAACTGCAACGGTATTCAATTCAGGAACTATCCAGTGCCGTGTCTCACCTTTAGCCGAGTTGATTTTCAGTTGAGAAACACAGGAACACAACAAGAATGTTAAACATAGACTAAGTGACAAAGCAATTTTTTTCATAAAAACCTCCAACAGCTGTATTATGGAACTTCCAAAACTGATTTTTTAGAGACTCCCATTAAGCTTTTAAGACCCCATTATAGCGTATACTTTTTTTTTGTATAGTCCTTACTTTTTTTTCAGAACCACCCCCGCCAGCCACCGAGTTACCCGCACTAGAACAAAAGCGTTTTTTTTGCTATAGTATTGCGGAAAAAAATGCGCGACTGTTACAAAATCCTAGGCGTACCCCACACCGCAAGCGCTGCGGAAATAAGGCGAGCCTACAGGCAAAAGGCAAAGATTCTTCACCCGGACCTTTCGCACTCAGACAGCGAAGCTTTCCGCCAACTTGTGGAAGCATACGAAACACTGTCAGACGCAAAGGCGCGCTCACTGTTCGACGAAAAATACAAGTGGAGCCAGAACGGCCCCCACTTTAGGACAAGCGGCGGAACCTTTGACTACCGGGCATGGCTCTTGGAGCAGGCAGACGACGAATGCTACGCAAAGCTAATATTCTTTGACCTTATCCATTCGCGCGAAGACGATGCCGTTGCAGAATTCAAGAAGATGAACATGGAGCGCCCAAGCTTCAAGCTTCAGCACTGGTTCACAAAAGAAGACTTCATGGACTACGGCTTCATCCTTGCAGAAGAGCTTGTAATGCGGCAGGAATACTACGACGCGGTAATCCTGCTTGAACAGATTATGAAGATGGAGTTCAAGTACAACTACTTCAAGTTCTTCTTTGAAGAAGTACAGTCGCTTGCAAGGCACGTACTGCGCAACAACATAGAGCAGAGCGTAAGCGACGAACTTGCCATAGATGCCTGGGAAAGAGCGCTGGACCTTAGGCTTGGCAAGAACGACGACGCCTTTTTTCTTAACAAGATGGCGGATGCCTACGAAAACATTGGCGACAAAAAAACAGCCACCATCTGCCGGGAAGAAGCCATAGCGGTTTTGCAGCAGGCAGGCTAAGCACAGGGGCATGTCAGCAGGTGCAAGGCAAACTAAAAAAGGAACAAATTAAGGAAGCATATATGATTAGACTAAAGAATGACTCACAAATTGAAGGCATCAGAAAAAGTTGCCACGAACTGGCAGACTTGTTCAACGAAATTATTCCCCGCGTAAAGCCCGGAGTAAGCACAAAAGAAATCGACGACTGGTGCGTGGAATTCGTACGCAAATACGGCGGAACACCTGCCTGGTATTCGGAAGGATTCCCAGGCTGCGCATGCATAAGCGTAAACAACCACGTAATCCACGGAGTCCCTTCCAAAAAGACAATCATAAAGGACGGAGACCTAGTTTCTATGGACATAGGAATCAACCTTAACGGCTACATCTCCGACAGCTGCCACACAGTTCAGGTTGGAAACGTAAAGCCCGCCCACAGAAAGTTGGTAAGGGTAACAAGGGAAGCCCTGCTTGAAGGAATAGCCGCCTGCCACACCGGCAACAGGATAAGCGACATCTCACGTGCAGTCTACCACGTTGCCCACGAAGAAAACGGATACGGAGTCGTATATGACTACTGCGGCCACGGAGTAGGACTAGACGTACACGAAGACCCCAGCATCCCCAACTGCCCAAGCCACGAGCGCAACCCCCGCATTCAGGCAGGAATGGTGCTCGCAATAGAACCCATGATTAACGAGGGAACGGCAGACGTAATCACCGGCGACGAAGAAAGCGAATGGACCGTAATCACCGCGGACGGAAGCTGGAGCTGCCACGAAGAACACACGGTAGCGGTCTTCCCCGACCACACGGAAATCCTGACCGACCTTGACTACGCAGGAAATTCCTGCCTAAAGGGAACAAGCTTCTAGTTGACAGTCAGAAAAGCAGCACCACGGATGGTGCGTCATTTGTTAGCAATAAAAACCGGCAAGTTTTCGACAGAAAACTTGTAGTGAAAAAATTACAGGGAGGTAATTTTTTCACGGAGCACAGGCCAAGTGCTAACCCGCTTTCCAGGGTTCCGCGCTAACCGCGCTCCATTGCCTAACGGCAACCGCTACGCGGCCCTTACAATCGGGGCTAGGACGTAATGGTAAACCCCAGGCTTGCTCCCGCAAAGGGCTGCCTTAATATAGACCATGATTTTAGGAGAAACAGATGGCCAAAATTCAGATGAAGAATGCCATTGCCGAACTTGACGGCGATGAGATGACGCGTATTTTATGGAAGCTCATAAAGGACAAGCTCCTTCTTCCATACATCGACCTAAAGACTGAATACTTCGACCTTAGCATCACAGAGCGCGACAAAACAGACGACAAGGTTACCTACGAAGCAGCCGCAGCAATCAAGAGACTCGGTGTTGGAGTTAAGTGCGCAACAATCACAAGCAACCAGGCCCGCGTACAGGAATACAACCTTACACACCTTACCCCTTCCCCAAACGGAATCCTCCGCGGAGAGCTTGACGGAACAGTATTCCGCACACCAATCTTCGTAAACAACATCAAGGGAACGGTAAGCTGCTGGAAAAAGCCAATCACACTTGGACGCCACGCCTACGGAGACGTATACAAGAACTGCGAGATAAAGACCCCAACAGCAGGAAAGGCAGAGCTGGTCTTTACTGGAACAGACGGAAAGGAAATCCGCAAGACCATCATGGAAATGAAAGGCCCCGGAATCATCCAGGGAATCCACAACCTTGACGCATCAATCGAAAACTTTGCCCGCTGCTGCTTCAACTATGCCCTTGACCAGAAAATCAGCGTATGGTTTGGCGCAAAGGACACAATCTCAAAAACCTACGACGGAAACTTCAAGGCAATCATGCAGAAGGTTTTCGACCAAGAATACAAGGACAAGTTCGAAAAGGCAGGCCTTGAATACTTCTACACCCTCATCGACGACGCAGTAGCCCGCGTTGTAAAAAGCGAAGGCGGTTTCCTCTGGGCCTGCAAGAACTACGACGGCGACGTAATGAGCGACATGATTGCATCTGCATGCGGAAGCCTTGCAATGATGACATCTGTCCTAGTCTGCCCCGGTGGAGAATTCGAATACGAAGCAAGCCACGGAACCGTCCAGAAGCACTACTACCGCTACCTCAAGGGCGAAAAGACTTCCACAAACCCTGTGGCAACAATCTTTGCATGGACAGGAGCACTTGCCAAGCGCGCAGAACTTGACGGCACACCAGAACTTGCAGACTTTGCCCATAAGCTGGAAAAGGCAACCCTCGGCACAATCGAAGACGGCATCATGACAGGCGACCTTGCCAAGCTTGCATCCCCAGCCCCAAAGAAAATCGTAAACAGCTGGGAATACATAGACGAAATAGCATCCCGCCTCTAAATTTTTCAAGGGAGTCCCCTTGAACCCCGAATTTGGAGGGGGAAAACCAGCTCAAAGTCCGAAGCCCGCCGTTTTTCCCCCTCCAAACCTCCCCCTTTCCCTGGGCACGGCTTAGGGCTAACGCCCTAAGAACCCGATTTTAACTTTTGCCAAATAATTTACCGCAACATTAATGAGAATGAAGTGTACAGAACCAACTATCAAAATGAGATAGCGGGACGTAGGAAGAAAGCAAGGAGGGACCCTTTAGGGAGGATTCCTTGATTTTTTCCGTTACTGGGACCCGCTAACTCATTTTGATTTCTTTTGTTCTTTTTATATTGAAGCACTTGCTTTTCTCCAGTCTTGATTAACAGCCACAAAAACACTACAATAAAATTGCTTATTATAAGTGCCGGACAAAAAGATTTACGCCCGACGTACAATCTATTTTTACAGGAGATTAAAAAATGGCAAAACAAATGGACAGGGCTTCACTTCCCTTTGGCTACATGGAGACCAACAAATCTTTTGTTGCAAACTACAAAAACGGAGCATGGGATTCTGGAACCCTTACAACGGATCACTCCATCACCATCTCTGAATGTGCAGGTGTCCTCCAGTACGCACAGACTTGTTTTGAAGGGCTCAAGGCCTACACAACCAAGGACGGAAAAATCGTATGCTTCCGCCCCGACCTGAACGCTTCCCGTATGGCAGACTCTTGCCGCCGCCTTGAAATGCCGGTATTCCCGGAAGACCGCTTTGTCCAGGCTGTCATTGACACTGTAAAAGCAAACATTGAATACGTTCCTCCTTACGGCAGTGGAGCAACACTCTACATCCGCCCATACATGTTCGGTTCAAGCGCTGTTATTGGCGTAAAGCCGGCAGACGAATACCAGTTCCGCATCCTTGTTACACCGGTAGGCCCATACTTCAAGGGTGGCGTAAAACCAATCAAGGTTCGCATCTCAGACCTTGACCGCGCAGCCCCGCATGGAACTGGAGACATAAAGGCTGGTCTTAACTACGCAATGAGCCTCCACAACATAGTGGACGCACACAAATGCGGCTATGCAGAAAACATGTACACAGACCCGGCAAGCCACACATATATTGAAGAAACTGGTGGCGCAAACATCCTCTTTGTTACAAAAGACGGAAAGCTTGTAACGCCAAAGTCAAACTCAATACTTCCTTCAATAACACGCCGTTCCCTGGTTCATGTTGCAAAAGAATACCTGCACATGGAAGTTGAAGAGCGCCAGATAAACAAGAACGAGCTTAAGAATTTTGTTGAATGCGGACTCTGCGGTACAGCAGCAGTTATTTCCCCAATCGGAGAAATTGACGACCATGGCGACAAGATTATGCTTCCTTCCGGCATGGAAGAAGGCGGCCCTGTTCTTACAAAGCTCCGCGAAACCCTTACCGGAATCCAGATGGGTACGGAAAAGGCACCAGAAGGCTGGATTGTAGAAATAAAGTAAGACACTTCTTTCTGCACTAAGCAAAAAAAATAGCCGGTTTCAAAAACATTTTGTTTACGAAACCGGCTTTTTGTTTTTAAAGATTCCAGATGTTTGTAAATCGGAGACTTTCTGTCCCATGCAAAGACCAACCAAGCCTAGCCCCGATTGGAAGGGGCCGAAGGCGACCGGCCGCAAGGACGGGCCGCGCGCGTAAGCGGGCAAGCCCTGGAAAGCGGGTACCAAATGCAACTGTCTGTGGGCGTAGCCTACCCACAGACACAGTTCAAAAAGCAACCCGCTCCAAAAACTACTGAAGGATTGCACCCTTGTCTGCGGAAGAAACAAGCTTTGCATAGCGTGCAAGATAGCCTGTCTTTACCTTTGGCTCCGGGCAAACCCATGCAGCCTTACGCTTGGCAAGCTCTTCATCGCTAACTTCAAGGTGAATCTTGTAATTGTCCATGTCCAGAGTAATCATGTCGCCTTCCTGAACAAGAGCAATTGGACCGCCATCCGCAGCTTCCGGCGAACAGTGACCAAGGGATGCGCCACGGGTAGCACCGCTAAAGCGGCCATCAGTAATAAGGGCAACTTCCTTGTCCATACCCTGACCGGCAAGGGCTGCTGTAACCGCAAGCATTTCCCTCATTCCAGGACCACCGCGGGGACCTTCGTAACGGATAACAACAACGTCTCCGCTCTTAATCTTCCTTCCCTGAACAGCTTCCATAGCCTCGTTTTCATCGTTAAAGACACGTGCAGGGCCTGTGTGGTGCATAAGCTCCTTTGCACATGCGCTTCTCTTTACAACAGTACCGTTTGGTGCAAGGTTTCCAAAGAGAATGGCAATACCGCCGTTGGGGCTGAATGGATTTTCTATCGGGCGGAGAATTTCCGGATTGCGGTTACGCACACCCTTGATGTTTTCCGCAATAGTCTTTCCGGTTACGGTAATAAGGTCCGTCTTAATAAGGTTCTTCTTTGCAAGCTCTGCAAGCACCGCCTGAACACCGCCAGCATCGTCAAGCTCACAAATGAATGTGTGGCCGGCTGGAGCAAGGTGGCAAAGGTTTGGAGTGCGGCTGGAAATTTCGTTAACCTCATGAAGGTCAATTGTAACCCCTGCTTCGTGTGCAATAGCAGGAACGTGCAGCATAGTGTTGCTTGAACAACCCAAAGCCATATCTGCGGCAAGTGCGTTGCGGAAAGAGTCGGCAGTCATCATGCTGCGGGCAGTAATACCCTTCTTGTACATTTCCATAACCTGCATACCGGCATGCTTTGCAAGCGCAATACGGCGGCCTGTAGTAGCAGGAATAGTTCCGTTGCCAGGAAGACCAAGACCAAGAACTTCCGTAAGACAGTTCATTGAATTTGCAGTGAACATACCAGAGCAAGAACCGCAGCCCGGACAAGCATAGTGCTCCATCTCGCAAAGCTGTGCTTCCGTAATCTTACCGGCAGCAAGACCACCAACAGCCTCAAACATATCGGTAAGCGAAAGGTTCTTGTCTGAATAAGGATTGCCCTCCTCCTTTGCAGGAAGGTGACCAGGCATCATAGCTCCACCGGAAACAAAAACGGTCGGCAGGTTAAGACGTGCAGCCGCCATAAGCATACCTGGAACAATCTTGTCGCAGTTTGGAATCATAACAAGAGCGTCAAAAGCGTGTGCCTTTGCCATACACTCGATTGAATCCGCAATAAGCTCGCGCGTTACAAGCGAATACTTCATTCCCTCGTGTCCCATAGCAATACCATCGCAAACACCGATTGCAGGGAATTCAATAGGAGTGCCGCCAGCCATGCTCACTCCCGTCTTTACGGCAGAGGCAATGCGGTCAAGTTCAATGTGGCCTGGAATAATTTCGTTCTTTGCACAGCAAACGCCTACAAGCGGGCGCTCAAGTTCTTCGTCCGTGTACCCCATTGCATAAAACAGCGAACGGTGCGGAGCCTTCGCTGAACCTTTTGTGGCATTGTCTGATTTCTTAGCCATAAAAACACCTCGTAAAAAATATATTCCCTAATTTTATATCGTAAGGCAAAATAAGTCAATCTTTAAGCCCCACCCGTCACCCTGAACTGCTACGCCATATTCGCACGCCTTGCTACGAATATGGATTCAGGGTCTGTCCCACCATACCCCCAGCCGACTCCAATTAAACACACAATTCTCCCGGACAGTACTTTTTAGGACGAAGTCTTGCTTGCTCTACCATCCACGCCTTGGCTAACTCGCCCCCCATGCCTTTGCGCCACGGGCTTTCCGGGGTTCCG
>JAGCWT010000173.1 GCA_017961705.1 Treponema sp. | reverse complement strand
TCTGCACGGGTCACGGGACAGGATCTGCCTTGGCTCTTCAGGTTCTGTTGAGCAGTCCTGGAAGAAGATTTCGGGGCCGCTTTTGGACAGGGTGGATATTCGTGTTCAGGTGGAGCTTGCAAAAGACAGGTCTTGCGGAAAAAAGATTCTTAGCCTGGATGAACTTAGGCTGGGGGTTGCAAATGCGGTGAATGTTCAGCGGGAAAGACAGGGTAAGAAGAATGCAAAGCTTTCGCCGGAAGAGGTTACTTTGTTTTGCAAGATGACGGACGGGGCAAGGGAACTTTTGGATTCTTCTGCCTTGCGCTATGACTTTTCGCCAAGGGCTGTTAGCAGCTGCATGAAGCTTTCGCGTACCATTGCGGACATGGCTGGTAAAGAATTGATTGATGAACTTTCCATGAAGGAAGCGGTTTCTTACCGCAAGTGTGAGGGTGGGCTTCTTATGTGATTTTTGTGCGGGGGTGCTTGATTTTTTTGCTGGGGGACAGTCTTGTGGTTTTTGCTGGATTTTAAGGTGAATAAAAAAAACCGATGCAAATGCATCGGTTGGAATACCGGCTCTGAGACTTGAACTCAGACACGCTCGCGCGCAAAAGATTTTGAGTCTTTCGTGTCTACCATTCCACCAAGCCGGCAAGTATTAAAACTATAGCAGAATAGCGCACTTTGTTCAAGGGGGTAGGCAAATAATTTTTGTGGCAATGCATGGAAATGGATTTTTCTGTGAGTGGAGCCCAAACTTGATTTTCGTATTGCAATGCTTTTAGGGTTTAAAAAATGACGGAACTTCATTATAATCTGATTATGTCACACATCAGGAACATTTCCTCACAGGCAGCCATGCTTTTTTCTGCGGGCGAAGACGAAGGCTATGTAGAAGACTGCTTTCAGTCCAACAGCTTTGCCGACTGCAAAACGCCGGAACAGGTGTTAAAGTCTATTTTTGGTTACGATTCATTCCGTCCTCTGCAAAAAGAGGTTATTGCAAATGTTCTTGACGGAAGGGACACTCTTGCGGTAATGCCAACCGGCGGAGGAAAGTCTCTCTGCTACCAAATACCGGCTATGCTGCTTCCGGGGCTTACGGTTGTTGTCTCGCCATTGATTGCCCTTATGCAGGACCAGGTTTCTCAGCTGGAGGCTTGGGGAATTCCTGCTGTCTTTTTGAATTCATCTCTTGAATGGACCGAGTACCGCCAGAAGATGGATCTTATCCGTCGGGGTAAGATAAAGCTTTTGTATGTTTCGCCTGAAGGTCTTAGCACAAGCCGCATCCAGGACATACTTCATTCGCAGAACGTGGAACTTTCCTGCCTTACCATAGACGAGGCGCATTGTGTTAGCGAATGGGGGCACGATTTTCGCCCGGACTACATGGAAATTGCCTGCATACGGGAGCAGTTTCCGAATGCGGTATGCCTGGCCCTTACTGCCACTGCAACCAAGCAGGTTCAGGGAGACATAATAAGCCATCTGCGCCTTGAAAACCCGGCAGTTCTTGTGGCAAGCTTTAACCGCCCGAATCTTTTCTTGGAAGTGCGCAAAAAGAACAATCCCTTTGAGCAGGTTCAGGGATTCCTCCTTGAGCATAAGGGTGAAAGCGGAATAATCTATTGCTTTAGCCGCAGACAGGTGGACGAGCTTACGGAAAAGCTTGAGCAGAAAAAGATAAGCGTACTCAACTACCATGCAGGCCTTAGCGATGAGGAGAGGAGCCAGCACCAGAAGCTTTTTATTCAGGACAAGGTGGACGTGATGGTTGCAACCCTTGCCTTTGGAATGGGCATTAACAAGCCCAACGTGCGTTTTGTCCTCCACTATGACATGCCAAAGTCCATTGAACAGTATTACCAGGAAATTGGACGCGCGGGCAGGGACGGTCTTCCAGCAACAGCCCTCCTTCTTTACAGCTACGGCGACCTTCACAAGTTGCGCTACTTTTTTGAAGACAGTGCCGATCCGCAAAAGGCAGAGAAGCTTCTTCAGGGAATGGTTTCTTATGCGGAGGCAAAGACTTGCAGGAGACAGCAGTTGCTTTCTTATTTTGGCGAACCCTACACCCAGGGAGAAAAAGACTGCTGCTGCGATATATGTCTTCGCGGTGGAATAAAAAACACGGATGTTACAATTCCTTTCCAGAAATATCTTTCCTGCATACTTAGGACAAAGCAAAGGTTTGGTGCCCAATACGTAATCGATGTTCTTCTTGGTTCCAAGAACAAGCGCATCGTGGACAACGGAGACGACCAGCTTTCTACCTGGGGAATTGGACGGGAGCTTAGCAAACAGGACTGGCTTGAACTGAATTCCTGCCTTATAGCTTCCGGTTATATAGAAAAGTGCGGCGACTATGGAACCCTTGCGCTAACGGAACATGGTCTTGATGCCTTAAAAAACAGAAAGCCTGTCTTTCTTCCTGTTGAATTTACCGGTGGAAAAAAAGCTGCACCTGCAATGGCATTCCCAAAGAAAGCATACAAAACTGCCGATGACATTGCAGACGATGATGAAGCCCTCCGCATTGCAAACGACCTGCGCTCTTGGAGAAGAAAAACTGCTGACGAGATAAATGTTCCACCCTATGTTATCTTTGGGGACAAGACACTTTACGACATTGCAAGCAGAAAGCCCTCATCTTTACCGCAGCTCATGGACTGCTACGGAATAGGTGCGGCAAAGGCTGAGCGTTTTTGGAAAGACATCCTTAGAATCATAAAGAATGAATAGGGAATACTTTTGGCTGTGATTTTGGCGCTTATACCATGACTGTTATCACATTACAGCAGAAAGAATCATATAGAGTGCAGTTGCCCCAAAAATGCTTACCATTGAATTCTTTACGGCAAGGTTCACAAGTACTGCAAATGTAAGCCCCGCGAATGCAGGAAGCCCGTATGGGAATGCTGCAAGGTTTATGTCCTTAAAGCAATAGACCAGAAGTATTGCAATTATCATGGACGGTATGTATTTTTCTATAAACTTTATGAGTGGCGGTGGTTCTTTCCTGCTGAACAAAAGGAATGAAAAGGAGCGTTCAAAGAAAATGATTGCCCCGCAGATAAAAATTGCAACCATGACAAGTGCAAGCGGAAGCTTTTCCTTTAAGGCTGAATCCGCACTTCCCGAAGTCTTAATCTGGAAAAGTCCTGCCGCAAATACAATGCCTGCCAGAATCATTGCGGAAAGTGCTATAAGGATTGCCGTCTTTGGTGACTGCCCCCTTTCCGAATAGAATGCTATGCCCCTAAAAAGAACAATGAGCGCTATTCCCATTAATATAGAAAGAAAAATTATGTTGGAAGAAGGCACAAGCCCAATCTTAAAAAGAAGGACGGCAAGTACGCAGGTGGCAATTCCAATTGCAACAGGCGCAAAAGGTTCAAGGATGGATTTTGCACTTCCAGATTTGCCTGCCTTTTTTGCCTCCTGTATTCCGCCTCCAATCTGTCCGCAAAGGATTACAGCAAACAAGGCAGAAAGCGCAAAGTCTACGCCGTTCAGGTACTGGGCAAGGTTAAAGTGCTGAAGGATGTTGCATGCCAAAGCCCCAATGACGCTTCCCAACACCCAGTAAAAAAAATCAAGGAAGGCTATTGTTCCAAGGAAGGGACCTTTTTCTGCCCTGGGAGGAATTTCCGTTGAGCAAAGCAAGGCATAAGTTTCGTCCGTAAGCCAATAGATTATGAACGGCTTCCACTTTTTGCAGCCCCGGCATTTTTCTATAAGAGAAAGACCGTAGACAATGTGCCTTATGTTTACAAAGAATTCAGTTATGGCAATTTCTGCAAGACTCGCCCCGGATGCAAAGAGCCCGATTGCAACGTATTCGCCTGCCCCGCTGTACATAAAAAGCCCCATCACAAGTGCAAGCCACCAGGGGTAGCCTGCGTTTACCACCATAAGGCCAAGGGGAATGCCGATAGCCACGTAGCCAAAAAAGATAGGAGTCGTATAAGATGCAGCCTCGCGTGCAAAAGCTCTGTTCATGTGCGACAGTATATTTTAACTTTCCCTTTTTTTCAATAAGAGTTTTTTTCTTTTTTTTCTGGACCAAGTTTTATCTGCTAACCCGCTTTGCAGGGCCGCTTGAAACTTCGTTGCGAGAACCGCTTTCGCTCCGGCCCGCCTTGCGGCGGTCTGGCTGCGCCACCCTTCCAATCGGGGGTAGGCTTTTTTTGCAAAAGATAAAGTTGCCCTTGCTAACATTAGCGGTCACAGATAGTTAAACTTCTGCGATAACTTCTATTTCGCAGAGTGCGCCCTTGGAAATGTCCTTTACCGCAACGCAGCTTCTTGCAGGTTTTTCCGTAAAGTATTCACCGTATACAGAATTGAATGCCGCAAAGTCGCTCATGTTTGCCAAGAAGCAGGTGGTCTTTAATACCTTTGTCAAATCCGAGCCTGCCGCTTCCAAAAGAGCCTTTACGTTAAGACATGACTGCCTTGTCTGCTCTTCAATTGTAGTAGCCTCAATTGCTCCGCTTGCAGGATTAATCGGAATCTGTCCTGAACAGAATACGAGTCCGTTTACGATCTTTGCCTGTGAGTAGGGGCCTATTGCTGCCGGTGCATTTGGTGTGGAAACTGTCTTCATTTTTTTCTCCTTTCTATCCTATAAAATTACTTGCGTGCTAAACATCAAATTTTATTGAATCAACTACTTTTAATCCTTCGTCCTTCAATGCGTTTTTGATGGCGTTAACATGGTCATAGTCGCGGGTTTCCATGGACACCCTAAGGTAGCAGCCGTTTATGTTTTCCGTGTCGCCGGCCCTTTCGTGGTGAACGCTTGTAACGTTTCCTCCCAAGTCTGCAATGATCCTTGAAACTTCCTTTAGCTGACCCGGCTTGTCTATGAGTTCTATCAAAAGGTTTGTAACACGGCCAGACTTCATAAGACCACGCTTTATGATTCTTGAAAGAATTGTTACGTCAATGTTGCCACCAGAAACAACGCTCACGATTTTTTTGCCCTGAACCGGAAACTTGTTGAACATGGCAGCAGCAACAGATACTGCACCCGCTCCCTCTGCAACCATTTTCTGTTTTTCAATAAGGGTAAGTATTGCGGAACAAATCTCGTCTTCTGTTACAACGGCCATGTCGTCCACGTATTCCTTTACGTAGCGGAAGGTGTTTTCGCCCGGCTGTTTTACGGCAATTCCGTCTGCTATAGTCATTACGGAAGGAAGCCTTTCTATGGCACCACCACCTATTGACTTTACCATGGATGGGGCACCCGATGCCTGGACACCGTAAACCTTTACCGAAGGCCTTATTTGTTTTACCGCACAAGCAATTCCGGAAATCAGTCCGCCACCGCCAACCGGAACTATGATTGCGTCTATGTCGTCCAGGTCCTTAAAGATTTCCAAAGCAATCGTGCCCTGGCCTGCAATAACGTCTTCGTCATCAAAAGGGTGAACAAAGGTGTAGCCCATGCTGTCCCTAAGTTCAAGGGCTTTGTTGTAGGCATCGTCATAAACACCTTCAACAAGACACACTTCTGCACCGTAAGATTTTGTAGCCTCTATCTTGGAAATGGGTGCGCTGTCCGGAAGGCATATTACAGATTTTATTCCCTGCTTGGAAGCCGCAAGCGCAACCCCCTGTGCATGGTTTCCGGCAGAACAGGCAACTACGCCACGCTTTTTTTCCTCTTCCGTAAGGTTTGCCATCTTGTAGCCCGAACCCCTAAGCTTAAAAGAACCTGTGTTCTGAAGGTTCTCCGGCTTAAGCCACAGGTCTACTCCCGGAGCAATTCCGCTAGCCCTTACGCAGCTTGTCTCTCTTACGATATTTTTTAAAACTCTTTGGGCATCAAACACTTTGTCTAATGTGAGCATGCGTAACTCCTTTTGGCTCTGTTCATAAAATTAAAAATTAAGATAGGCATAAAGATAGCGCATTTTTGCAATATTTGCAAATCATTTCTTTTACTTTGCGTCTTTCAAGTCGCTTTCGTAACTGTAGCCTCCGTACACCCAGACAAGGCTTCCTTCCGTAAACTCTCCGCCGTTGTGGTCATCCTCGTAAATCAAGTACCAGGGGGCGGTTTTTCCGTCTATGGTCTCCTTTCTTTCTGTTGCGCCTATGATGCGGATTACCTGTCCTGCATAGACCACGTTTCTGCTTTCTATGTATTTTTCATTTTGGTAGTCAAAATATGCAAGCGAGACTGTTTCCGCGTTAAGGGAAGGTTCTTTCCTCATCTTTGTGTTTTCAAGAACCGTAAGGTATTTTGCGTCTTTGTCACCCCAGCCCGGATACTTTAACACATTTTCGCCCTTGTAATAGTAGGTCTTCCATGCGGGGCTTGGCCTTTCGCTCTGAAGTATGGGGTCTCCGTCGTCATAAGCTCCGAGTGAACCCTTGCAGTCAAAATCCTCGTAATCGGGATAGACCATATATTCTCCCGGAAAAGAAGCCTGCATGTTGTACTGGTTGGTAAAGGAATAGGGCTCTTCCTTTCCTCCGTGCATGGGCGTGGAAAGTGCAACTTCATAGTAACCCTCGCGATTTTCGCTCTTTTTAAGAATCCAGTTGCCTGTCATGGTGCCGTCGTGCCTGGCCCAAAGACCGTACACTCCGTCCGGGTAGAAGCTTAGCCTCCACCAGCCGGCTGTAAAGGAATTTTCAAGAAGGAAGCGCCTGCTTTTTTCTTCATCCTTGCTGCGCTTTACACTGGGCATTTCTTTTGCCTTCTTGTCCAGGTTCACCGCGCATATTACCTGGTGGCATTCATTTACGTGGCTTCCGTCTTTTATCCTTATCGAGATGTATTTTCCGTCTGGGCTTATTGCAAGAGCCTCTATTTTTTTGCCTGCGTCTTCTATGTGTTCAGCCTGGACAAGCTTGCCTGTAGAAAGCTCATAGACATAAAGGTAGGTGAATCCGTGTTCGCTGTCGTATTGCCCGCTCTTTTCTTCGTTGACTGTAAACAAGACGCGGTCTTTTTTGGGAATTACCTGCCAAGAATAAAGGTTGTAGTGGTAGGGAAATTCTATGTAGGCCTTAGAAATTTCTTCACCGGTCAAAGCATTTAGTGCAGTGATTCCTGTTCCGTTGACCACGTACAGGGTTTTGCCGTCCGCAGAATAATACAGGTCTCCGCCAAAGTCGCGCATTTTCTGCCAGACAATTTCCCTTGTGTCCATTTTCCACACGCAGAGGTCTGTAGGGTTTCCTGCGCTGCCTGCTATGTATTTTCCGTCCGGGGAAAAGGCAAAGCTGTTTGCCCACATAAAGTCGCCGCCTGTTTTGTAGGTCCACGATTGGGTCTTTAGGTTGTACATTGCCCAAGATTCATAGTATACGCCGCAGAGTATGTTTTCTCCGTCGGGAAGCGGGTGTATGCTCTGTAGGAATTCAGAGTGGTCGTTTATTGAAGCCTGGTAGGGGGTAGGGCTGCCAAGGTCTTTTTGGGTCTTGTCTTTTATGCAAACCTGCATTAAATATTTGTCGTCCCTAACATAATAAATGTATTCGCCGTCTGGGGAATATGCCATGGCAATGCGGCTGCGTGGTTTTGCCTCTGTTACAAAAAGCTCCTCTCCTGTTGCCCTGTCGCAAACACAAAGTCCCTTTTCCGAGCTAAAGCGGTAATCCCAGCGGTGGAAGGCGACAGTTTTTCCGTCTGGGCTGAATGCCGCAAGATCAAAGCCGTCTTTTTCCCATAGCTTTCGGATTATGCTGTCATTGCTTGTGTACTGCCTTTGCTTGAATGGAACTGTCGTTTTTGCCCAGGCACACTTGCCTTTTTCATCTACAAAGCAGAGCCAGTTTTTGTCTTGGTCTTGGTAAAGCAGGTGCACTGTGCTTTCTTCCTTTAGCTTTCCGGGGCTTTCCTTAAAGTCCTGGCTGTTGGGCGATTTGTATACATCACAGTCTTGCGGAATTACAATCTGGTCACCGATTGCAAGAACCGTAGAAAATTCAGAAAAGCTTGTGGGGGCATCGGTTAGGCTTGCCTTGTCAAAAGGGGTGCTTTCTGAGCCGAACCAGACTATCTCTTCTGCGGCTTTTGCAGATTCAGCTGGGGCTTCTTTTTTACCATCACTTTCTTCCGTTTTTGAATCGGACTCTTCTTCTTGGGAACTTTTGCTTTTTATTTCTTTGTCTGATTTTTTCGTGCAGCTTATAAAGAATACAGGGGCCAGTAAAAGGGCTGTGGCAAATGCAATTACTTTTTTCATGGGGGCATTATACCAAAGTTATCTTTGTAATGGAAGTATAAATCTTAATGCCGAACTATTATTTTACTTTAAAAAGTGCTAATATGTTTTTTATGGACAAGAACATTTCTGCGGCGGAGAATGCCGTTTACATTTTGGATTCATACGGACTTATCTACAGGGCCTACTATGCGCTTTTTAGCCACCCGCTCACAAATCAGAGAAAGGAGAACATCAGCGCGGTTGTGATTTTTTTCCGCAACCTAAAGGCTCTTTTGGCAAAATACAATCCTGCTTACATTGCGGCCGCTTTTGACAGCCGTACCAAGACTTTCCGCCACGAGCTTTTTGCTGAATACAAGGCCACAAGGCAGAAGACCCCCGACGACCTTCACGCTCAGGTTCCATGGATAGAGGATGTGCTCAAGGCACTTGGAATTCCAGTCCTTCGTGTTGACGGCTTTGAGGCAGACGACATTATTGCAACCGTTGCGGCAAAGTGTGCAAAGGCGGGCAGACAGCTCCGTATTCTTAGCGGAGACAAGGACCTGCTTCAGCTTGTAACGGAAACTTGCAAGGAAATGCAGCCGGACAAGGCCAACGGTGGTTGGGAAACAGACGGCATAGAAGAAGTTAAGGCCAAGTGGGGAATTCCTCCGGAGATGATTTTGGACTACCTTTCGCTAACAGGTGATGCTGCGGACAACGTGCCCGGTGTTAAGGGTGTTGGCGACAAGACTGCGGTAAAGCTTTTGACCCAGTACGGTTCACTTGACGGAATCTATGAACATGCGGAAGAGATTAAGGGTGCCCTTGGACAGAAGATTCGGGGCGACAAGGAAAATGCCTATTTTTCCAAGAAGCTTATTTCGCTTAGAAGCGACGTTCCTGTAGACATTGATTTTGATTCTTTTTCTACCGCCAATCTTGATTACGCTGCTGCAGGAAAAGCCCTGGCTGAACTTGGGGCAGAAGCCGTTTCCCGTGCTTTCCTAAAAGAAGGAAATGCTGATTTGGCAATAGCCTCTGCAACAGCCTTGCCAACTGCCTCTGCCAAAGAGTCTGCTGTGGAAGCCGGAGCCTTATCTGCAAAATCTGCAACACCCGCAAAAGAAGATAATGCACCTCTCCCCATCCGCAAGAACGAGGGAAATTACCGCCCAATAACAAGCGCTGATGAACTAAAGAAATTCCTTGATTCAGCCCTGGACACAAAGACCAATCCAAGCCTTGAAGTTGCCTTTGACACGGAAACCGACGGCTTGGACACCCACGCATCAGGTCTTGTTGGCTTTAGCCTTTGCATAAAAGAAGGGGAGGCCGTTTACGTTCCTGTAGTTCTTCCCGGCGGAATGTTTGCAGAAGATACTGTTGCAAAGGAAGACTGCCTTGCTCAGCTTGAGCGCATACTAAAAGACCAAAGGGTAACGCTCGTAATGCACAACGGAAAGTTTGACCTGGAAGTTTTGCATACAGCAGGTTGCATTGCAGCAGAAAAGCCAGCTTGCAAAATAGCAGACACCATGGTTGCAGCCTGGCTCTTGGATCCCGATGCCTTGGGAAAGTCACCCTACGGTCTTGAATATCTTGCAGAGACAAAGCTTGGCCTTTGCGGAATTGAATTCAATGACATAGTTCAGAAGGGAAAGACCTTTGCAGACGTGCCGCTGGAAAAGGCATACCGCTACGGTGCAGAAGATGCGGACTTTACCCTTCAGCTGTGGAACATCCTAAAGAAGCAGATGGAAGCGGAAGGCCTTAACGACATATTCTTTAAGACAGAAATGCCCCTTTTGCCAATCCTTGCCGCAATGGAAAACCGAGGAATCCACCTGGACAAGAAAATTCTTTCTGACTACAACGTGGAACTTTGCAAAATAATAGAAGAAAAAAAGTCGCTTATATATTCAGAAGCGGGCCATGAATTCAACATAGCAAGTACAAAGCAGCTTCAGGAAGTTTTGTTTACAGAGCGTGGTCTTGTTCCCGGCAAAAAGACAAAGACTGGTTACAGCACGGACACAGCCGTCTTGGAGGAACTTGCAGAACGAACTGAAGACCCCCTTCCAAATGCAATCCTTGACTTTAGAAAGTCGGTAAAGCTCCAGAACACCTATGTGGAAACACTCCCCCTCTTGGCAGACAAAAACGGCCGCATACACACATCCTTTATGCAAACAGGAACCGCCACCGGAAGACTTTCTAGCCGCGACCCCAATTTGCAGAACATACCTGTCCGCGAAGAAGCCGGAAGAAAAATCCGCTCGGCTTTTACGGCAGAAAAGGGAACCGTGCTAATCTCGGCAGACTATTCCCAGATAGAGCTTGTGGTACTTGCCCATCTTTCGGGAGACAAAAACCTTAGCTCAGCCTTTGAGCAGGGTGTGGATGTTCACAAGGCAACCGCAGCCCTTATCTACGGAATAAAAGCTGATGACGTTAGCGCAGACATGAGGCGCTTTGCAAAGACGGTAAACTTTGGCGTTATGTACGGCATGAGTGCATTCCGTCTGGCAAAGGATTTGGGCATAAGCCGAACGGAAGCCCAGAACTTCATCAGCCAGTATTTTACAACCTACTCACAGGTTAAGGCCTTTATAGAAAAGACAATAGCAGACGCAAGGACCAATGGCTTTACCCAGACAATCACCGGCAGAAGAAGGTTCATCCGTGGAATAAACAGCCGCAACAAAAACGAGCAGCAGGCAGCGGAAAGAATTGCAATCAACACCCCAATACAAGGCAGCGCGGCAGACATAGTAAAAAAAGCCATGATAGACGTGAACCAAGAAATTGAGCGCACGGGCAGTCCCCTAAAGATGCTGCTTCAGGTTCATGATGAATTGATTTTTGAATGCCCTGATGATGATTCTGTAGTAAAATCTTCCATAGAATTAATACGCGCAAAGATGGAAAGTGCCTTTAAGCTCAACGTTCCACTCCGCGTAAGCATAGAAAGCGGAAAATCCTGGGGGCAGTTCCATTGATTTTGTGCGTAACAGGCCCAATGGCGGCAGGAAAAAATGCGGCAGCTTCAATCCTTGAGCAGATGGGCTATGCCTGTATAGACGCAGACCTTGCGGGGCATAAGGCCGTGGAAAATGCAAGCGGAAAGATTTTTGAGCGCTTTGCAGAAGAGGCCAAGAAAAAGGGGCTTTCCCTTAGGAATGAAGACGGAAGCGTAAACCGCAGGGCACTGGGCGAAGTGGTCTTTTCTTCCCCCCAGCTTTTGCAGGCCCACGAAGCCATTGTCTACCCGGAAACCGAGCGGATCATCAGGGAATTTATAGAAGAAAAGCAAAAGGATTCCCCCATTCCCGGGGTGGTAATAAATGCGGCTGTCCTCTACAAGTTGCCGGATATTTTAAGGCAAGTTCAATTCGTTCTCTATGTTGATGCACCCGCAATAATGCGCTATTTCCGTGCCAGAAAAAGAGATAGGCTTTCCCCAAAGAAAATTCTTGAGCGTTTTGCCAGGCAAAAGAACCTTTTTGCTAAATATCAAAATTCAAATGCCGATATTCAAAGGGTATGGAATACCGGTTCCAGACAGCGTTTGGAAAAGAAGATTCTTAAGATTCTGGCGGCTTTGCAAAGTTAGCTTTCAAATGCGTTTACCGGCAGGGGAAAAAACGAATGGAACAAAAAAGAACATTATGGATTTTAATCGCAGCGGGAGTTTTTTTATGCGTGGTTATTGGAGCCGCGTTCCTTTTCTTTGGCAATTCACAGAAGAATAACTCATCGGCAATGTCTATGAAAGACAGCGGATCCATGTGGGTTATTCCAGAAGACAAGCCTTTGACCTCTCACAGCACAAACTATGGCTATGCAGACGAACAGCCTGTGGCAAACCAGGGCTCTGCTTCATCTGCCGCACCGTCAGTTTTGGCAGGAAATTCAACACCGGCAGAAGCAGCCCCAAATTCAATAACACATGCAGACAGCGTAACTGTAATTTCTCAGGGTTCAACCAATGTCTATGAAATTCCAAGCGGAACAACTGCAATCCAGGACGGAACCACAACAATCGACTTGAATTCCTTAAAAGAAGGCACTGCATCTGCTACTCCCGTAAAGGCCCAGAACCAGGTTGCAGCACAGGCAATAGAAAACACAAAGGCTGCAAAAAGCACGCCAAAAGTTCTTGAAAGCAGCACAAAAAAATCAAGCAGCTCAACAAGCACAAAAAAGACGGCAAGCTCAGGCAAGTCATCTTCATCCACAAAATCCGTCTTGCCGTCCCCGTCTCCTGACCGCTACTGGGTACAGGTTGGCTCTTTTGTAAACAAGAAAAATGCAGACGAGGCACGCTCCGTATTGGAATCAAAGTCAATCAAGTGCGAAGTGTTTACATACGAAGACTCTGGCACTCTCAAATACCGTTTGCGCGCAGGAGACTACACATCCCGCACGGAAGCTGAATACTGGCAGAAGCAGATAGACAAGATTGACTACTTTGCAAAAAATGCCGGAAACACAATGATTGTGCATACAGGAAAGTCTCTGGCAAAAAAATAGGGCTTGTATTTCTTCTATAATATTTTGAATTTGGGGGCGACTTATCTTTTAAGCGTCCCCATTTTTTTTTAACAAAAACTTTGTTCGTTAAAATTCTGTGTTACAATATTATTATAGTCGATGTTTTTATTTTATAAGGAGTACGTCATGAAAACTAAAATCAAGTTGCTTGCAGTGGCAGTAGTTTTGCTTGCGCTTGCAGGCTGTTCTTCAATGAAGCAGATTTGGGATTTGAAGGGAATCATCGTTTCTTCAAATGACCAGATATTCACCGGAAAGTCTACAACAGTTCCACTGGATATAAAAAGCGGAAAGCTCCGCTACGAATTTACCGCAACATCCGACCCTGTGGACAACGGCTACCCTGTGTCAATCAAAGTGGATGACAGCAGCGTGGCTTCCGTAACACAGAGCACGTCAAACCCTTCAAACTACACCATAACCGGCCTAAAAAGCGGCTACACGGCTGTAACTGCATCCTGCTCAACATACAGCTTTACCTTCATAGTTTATGTTGCGGACACTTCCCGCGGAATTACCGTAGACAAGCTTAAGCAGCAGAGGGAAGACGACCTTGCCAAGGTAAAGGCAGAAGAAGAAGCCAAGAAAGCGGCAGAAGCTCTTGCAAAACAGCAGGCAGCAGAAAAAGCAGCCGCAGACAAGGCAGCAGCAGATGCCGCAGCAAAACTGGCAGCAGAAGAGGCCGCAAAAAAAGCCGCGGCAGAGGCAGCCGCAAGTGCCTTCGCTCCAAAAGCCGGTGACGTTTATGCCCTGGACGAAAGCGGACAAAAGTACATTTACTTCCACACTGCAGACGAGATGCGCATGACCTATCCAACAACCTTTGCTTCCAACGGCATTGGCACCCAGTACAAGGTAAAATATACAGCCAGCAAGTCAAAGAGCGAAAACGGCTGGTATTTTAAGACTGTGGACGGAACAACCTATGCTTACTACAATCACTCAAGCGGAGACGCAGAAGTGTATCCGGCAGAAAACTTTGACCGTTCAATATACCCCGAAGGTTCAGACCCATGGGACTGGGCAGATGATCCAAAAACTACTTCCAGGTCTCTCTACAACACATGGCATGTATTCTACAGGTCTTCTGAAGGCGGAAATTTCCCACGCTTCTATACAATGAAATTCACTTCCAGCGGCAATGTTACTTTTACAGGCCCCCGCTATGTAATAGGCGATGAACAGGTTGTGAACTATGACAATATAGACTATATCAGGGAAACGCTTACCAAGACTTACAGCTACACCAAGAAGGACGGAATCATAATCATAAAGAACGGTGGAGCCCTTTACTACGACGGAAAGCAACTCTTAGACGCATTTGTTGTAAAGAAGGTAACGGACAGCGCAAAGATTCAAAAGGTTAAGAACGCAAGGTGGTTCCAGCCAAGCGACGACAAATAAAAATTCGGTGCGCTAAAAATTACCCTTCAAGCACCAAATCACAAAGGACTGCATCGGCGGCTTTTACAAGGTCTGCCGGTGCAAGTTCTATCTGTTCCCCACGAAGGCCCGCGCTTATAAAAATCTTTTCAAACTTTTCGGCAGTGCTGTCTATAAAAGTGCGGTACTTCCTCTTCGTTCCAAGCGGAGAACATCCGCCGCGTATGTAACCGGTAAGCCCAAGAAGGTCTGCCGGCTTTACAGGCGTAACTTCCTTTGCCCCGCATGCATTACGCGCTTTCTTTAGGTTTATCTCGTGCAGTGCGCTCTGGCAAAAGACAACAACTTCCTTGCTTTCCGTCTGCATTACAATCGTCTTGAATACACAGGCCGGGTCTATGCCAAGCTTTTCCGCAGTTTTTTCAGCAGCTCCGCGTTCAAGTTCATGCTCACCGTCATCCGCATATTCGTGCGCAGAATAGGCAATCTTTAGTCCGTCCAAAATACGCATGGCATTTGTCTTTTTCATATTAATTTTCCCCGCCTGATTTTTTACTCTCTATTTTTTTTGCAAAGTACTTAACAAGACCTTCCGCCGCCAACGCAGAAAGGGTTCCAAAAATTGCACCGCAGACAACATCGGTGGGGTAGTGCACGCCAACATAAATCCTGCTAAGCGAAATCAAAAATGCAAGCACAAGAACAGGAATCCCTATTTTTTTAGGCAAGTTCCTGAACACAACAACCGCCACCGCAAATGAACATGCCGAATGCCCCGAAGGAAACGACGAATCCCTTAGCGGTGGAACAAGAGCCTGCAACTGGCTAATGGCATCGTAAGGCCTAATCCTTCCCACAAGATTTTTTATGATAAGGTTGTTAACAATATGAATTATCCCAATTGAAGTAAGGCACATAAGCCCGGTCTTACGCGTCTTGGGTATGCAAAAAAGCAAAAGCGTAAGAGCTATCCAAAAAAATCCCATGTCGCCCAGCTTCGTAATAAAAACAACAATCCCGTTAAGCCAGCCCTGCCGTATGTGTTCCTGAACAAAAAGAAGCACGCTCTCTTCCATTCCAATCTCCATAGAAGATATTTTAAATCAATTCAAACCTATTTTCAACCTCTCAAAAAGCCATGCCCTCTAATCCGAATTATTCTTTCTTATCATCTTCTTGCGGCGCTTTCTTTTTTGGACAAACGCTTAGTAAAAGAACACCTTGCCATTTTTCTAGCAAACCGATAGTGCCATGGAGGGCGCGTTGTTTGTTGGCAAAACAGCAAGGCGGCAAAAATGGCAAGGAGGCCATTTGTGTGGGCTTTCCGGGGTTCCGCGGGACCCAACCCGCTCCATTCCTCTGGTCGCGCTCCGCACTCCCGCCGGAACGGCTTCGCCGCCCCTACAATCCCTGCCGTGTCTGCTCGGCTACCTTATGTTTTCCCCCAATTGCTTTGGCTTGACAAAGATAATATGATGTGTTTTGATTGCGATAAAATAATTTGCAAGAGGCAAAAAGTGTATAGAAGAATTTTTCTTGCGGCCTGCATGGTGCTTTTTTCTGTTTTGCATGCTGCGGCATTTGACTATGACAGCTACGATTATGACTGTACTTTTATGAGGACTGCGACTGCCTCTGCTGGCGGACAGATTGAGATGCTGGTTCACCGCGTGCAAAGGTATTATGACCACCACAACAAGTTGCCCGATACTTTTGCCCAGCTGGAGAATGAAAAATTAGGTGGCTTCGAGATATATTGCTGGCCTTTTGATGAATATTATAAGTCTGGCGGTGGATTGAAAAAAATATCAAATGACATTGTTGAGGTAACGCTTTCAGATTTAAAAACAGGAAGTGTTTACCGTAACGTCTACGAAAGGGATGGCGACGAGCATATAATCACCTTCTTTGAAAATACCAAGTTTGTGAGCAGCACCCGCTATGACAGGGACGGCTACGCATTGGAAAGTCTCAATGAATCTGGCAAATATGTGTATGAATATAGTGGCAGTGATGGATTCAAAATTATGAGTTTGTCGTCTCCCAAACAGGTTCAGGAAAAATACGCTCTGCCCTCATTCATTTATTCGCAGGAAGAAGGGCTTTTGTCGCGGAAGAGAAAAATGATTAAGTTTGTTTCTTTTGCAATGTGCTTTATTTCTTTGCTGTAGCATGGAAATAAATTTTCAAAATTCATTATTATGTAAAGCAGCTGGAAATCAATTTTTTCTGGGAGTGGAGCACAAAATTGATTTCCACGTTGCTGTAAGGCCTATCTTGAAAAAGTGTGCCCAATTCATTATTATGGTGAACTATGAAAGCGATTATTACTGTAGTTGGCGGAGACAAGATGGGTATTATTGCCAAGGTTTCCGCATATCTTGCAAAACATTCTATAAATATTGACGACATTACTCAGACCGTTCTTAGCGGTAATTTTGTTATGATGATGATTGTGGACTTTTCTGCAGCAGACCTTGCCATTGACCAGGTTCGCACAGAGCTTACGGAGGAAGGCCACTCTCTGGGCGTAGAAGTCAACGTGATGAACGAGAAAGTTTTCTCCGAGATGCATCGCATATAAAATTATTTCAAGGGGGTTCCCTTGTACCCCAAAGCTAAGGGGAGGGGAAACCCCCTACTCCGAAGCGAGGGTTTTCCCTCCCCATAAACCCCTTCCTTTCCCGGCACGGCTTAGGGCTGACGCCCTAAGAACCCGGTTGAATTTATTTTCCGTGATACTTACTTGTAATAATTGATACTTTATTTCCAGAATTCATTTTATTTGAATTTTTGTAGCATTCCTGTTATGTAAAGTTTTTCAACTATTTTCTAGGT
>JAGCWT010000172.1 GCA_017961705.1 Treponema sp. | reverse complement strand
TCTGGAATTTGTAGAAGGCTGCATCCTCATTCTGGATGACGGTAGCTTCCCTAACATACCTGCCGATTGCAGCAGAAAGGAAGGACTTTATCGCAATCTTTGAAGCATGTGTGTTCTGGGTTAAGATGGCCTTAAAGTTAGGGTCAAGACTGGGGTTTAAGATGTGAAAAGATTTTTTTGAAATATTTGGCATGATACATTTCCTCTATACTATATATATGCAGAAGAAATTCAAAATCTGACACAAAAGCGCAAAAAAAAATTAATTTTTATAGCTTACTTAATCAGAAAGCCATTCCGGCGAAGAATCATTCAAATATATCTCCCAATCACATTTTCGAATGTAGTCAACAACTTCATAAAGCCTATTGCCGTCATGCAAAAGACAAGAATATGTTGGCTTTAAATGGTATCTAAGAGATATAACTGAATTTTTTTCAGTATATCTATCTTTCAAACACAAATCATTTTCATCACGGCCGTCTTCAGCAAAATCCGCAGGCAAAACCCTTTCTGTATAAAGAGGCCCCTTAAAAGTTCCATCCTCATAAAATTTATAAGCAGGCTCCCCATCCTGACCGTCTTTTACCCATGCACTTTTTAAGCCATCTTCAAATAGAAAAGCCCTCACATAAACTTCTGTAGGTTTGTACAAAACAAAAGGTTCGCCAGAAGGAAGAAAGACAATATTCCCAACATACTCACCGTCAACAGTCACTTTGCCGGTATCAGGCTCATACAAAAAAGTCCCGCTGCTTTTTTCTATATGCCGAGCGCCATCAGGAAAAGACTCGGACTCTTTAACATAATCCACAATATAATCCTTTACAACCCCATCTTTATCCGAAAGAAACTCATATATTGTATCAGAAAAGGCAGAATCACAAAGGCTAAGCTTAGTCCCAGCAGGAATTGTCCCGCCCTGAATCAACGAAGCATTTCTAAAAGGAGAACTGCTCCAAATTTCATATTTGTTCTTTCCAAAGACAAGGCAGGAAACGCCATCAGGAATTTCTATTGAATGCTCAAAGCGCCCACTTGCATTTTTTGAATGAAAGGGAGAAACGTCAACATTCATACAGATTGTATCGCCCTGCCGCTCCTCATAGATTTTTGTTACACAGTCGGCAGAGGACATGCACAAGCCGGAAACCTTTAGAAAAGTCTTACCGCCAGCAAAAGATTCCTCAACCTTAAAATCCGCCACACGGTCATATTCAAGAGTCGAGACAAAAAGACTTGAGCAAGAAAAAGATATAAAGCACAGAATACAAAAAAGCAGCTTTCTCACATTCACACTGCCTATTGTGCTGCATCGTGCAAGACGTGGCCAAAATTCTTCATGTAGTCAAAAAAGCTTGCAAGCGAAAGAATTACGCAGACCGTAAAGAAGCCCCAGCCAATGTACTTAAAAAGCTGCATAGGCAAGTCAAAAGTAGAAGCAAGATTCAGGCGGTACAAAGACTCCTGTGCAAGGGCAACAAAGCAGCTTATAACGTAAAAGACAGTCTTTATCTTTCCACCCTTTCGGGCAGCAACAGCCGTACCCTGCTTTGCACAAGCCATGCGCAAAAAGTTCTGGCTAAATTCGCGGTAAAGTATTATTATGTAACAAGATACAGGCATATATCCAAAACGTGACTCATCCGTTGCACCAGTAAAAGTAAAGCAAGTGAATGTAGACAAATGCAAGAAAACATCCGCAAATGGGTCAAACATCTTTCCAAAGTCGCTAACCTCGTTGTTCTTGCGCGCAAAATGTCCGTCCCAGTAGTCCGTAAGCTCCGCAAACCCCAGGAGAGGAATCAAAAAACAAACGGACGCAATGCTAAAGGGGTGTCCAGCCGGCAAATTAAGCCAGACCGGGATAAAATATATAACAAAGAATATTGGCGCTGCAATTATTCTAGCAAATGTGAATTTATTCGAAGCTTTCATAATAACCCATTATAATTTAATATAGAAACAATGTCTATGGCATTCCACGGAAATCATTTTTGGGTGCAGCTCCCGTTAACATAGGAAAAATAAAAGAAACCGATTTTCACAGCGCATTTTTTTGATTACCCGCCGCCACATTTTATGAAAATTAATTTCCGTGATGCCATTCCTTACCTAAAAGGCCTTGTAGTCGCGGGAAATCGTAATGGCACTGCGAATCTCGCAAGTGGGCAATATCTTTGCTGCAGCCTGAACAGCGCGGTCAACAAGGGCATGTGAATCTGCAACCCCCTGCAAAGTAATCACGTCCTTTTCCACCACGGCACGAAGGAAGTTTATGTTCATCTTAAAGTCAAAAAGAAGCTGGTTAACAAGCCTCTGCCCCTTCAAAAGCATGGCAACCTTCTCCTTACCGGCAGCCTCCTTTTGCGGAGTAATATAGGACTTTACAACCCCTTCTATAATCTTAACCGACTCTTCCCTGCCCAAAAGCCCTGTGTTCAGCGTAAAAAGGTAGCGGGATGGATTTTCATGGTCTGCGTTAAAAAAGCTCTTGTGGAAGCCCCGGCGGTTGTTGTCGCTCTCGTCTATGCGGGCCTGTGCCTGCTTGTCTTCCCAAGAAAATTCATTCTTAAGCCTCTCCAAGCGCACGTTGTCGTTTGCCACAAAGCGCATTGCCACAAGATTTGGAAGCTCATCCAAAATTATAAAGGCACCACGGCCAATCAGAATGCAGTTACCGGAAGATGCGGCCTCCAAAACGGCATACTGAAGGTAGTTCAGGTATTCATCGCGGTCCTTGGCAAGGCTTGCAAAAAAACCGGGCTTACGCTCATCATACTTTTCCATCTTTTCCTTTGGAAAACCCAGCTCCACAATGCGTTTTTCTATCTGCTTTCTATCTATAAATGTATAGCCAATTTTCTTTGCAAGGTCAGAGGCTATTTCGTCTCCAAGAGCGGCCACCTGTCTGGAAATTGTTATAACTGCCATATGCTCCTCCTCATTTTAAAATTGCTTTTTTTGCAAATCTACTATATTATAAACTCAAATCGTAAATTTTCCAACAAAAAGTTTACGCTTCTTTCTTTAGCCTTATTAATCTGAACGAAAGGCCAACTTTAACTGTTCCCGGCCCTACGGGACCGGAAAAAACCATGCAATTTTTCCTTTTCTGTAACACGGGAAGCGCCATGGACGGCGCGTCATCCGTCAGCAAAGGAACTGGTCAGTTTTCCTTTAGAAAACTGATGGGGAAAAATTGCATGGAGGCAATTTTTCCCCGCTTTTCAGGGTTCCGCGGGTCCCTACCCGCTCCATTGCCTTAAGGCAACGGCTTCGCCGCCCTTCCAATCGGGCGTAGGCTTGGTTATAAATTCGCTAAAAACAGGAGACTTTATGAATACAGATGAAAACTTAATGTGGAAAGAACAATCTTCCCGCGACCTTCTTAAGACAGCAGTTTTTACCGTAACAGAACGCACTAGCACTGGCCCCGACGGTCAGACCGGAAAATACATCGTGGCAAACGCACCAGACTGGGTAATCGTAATCCCGGAAGAAAAAGACTCCTTCCTTATGGTAAAGCAGTGGCGGCACGGAGAAAAGGCTTTAAGCATAGAATTTCCCGGCGGAGTAATAGATGCAGGTGAAAGCCCAGAAGAAGGCGCAAGAAGAGAACTGCAGGAAGAAACAGGCTGTGAGGCTGCAAAACTTACCCTGCTCGGAAGCTTTAACCCCAACCCTGCCCTCTTTTCAAACCACGTACACGTCTTTCTTGCCCAGGAACTTTCATCCCCAAGGGAGCAGCACTTAGACAAAGACGAATTCCTACACTTCTTCAAAATGAAAAAATCAGAAGTCTACACCCTGCTCGGCACCCCCGCCTTTCCCCACGCCCTCATGGCAAGCGCACTGGGTCTCTACTTGGTGCAGGCAAGATAGATTGGTGGGCACAAGACAGAACAAAAACACCCACTTTGCAAAAAAGACAGACACTTCCGCAAACAAAAGCCTACCCCCGATTGGAAGGGCGGGCGGAGCCCGTTGCCACTAGGCAATGGAGGCGAAAGCCGGAACCCTGGAAAGCGGGTTAGCAAAGAAAATATGGTCCAGAAAAATAAAAAAAATAAAAAAAGCCGGCCTGCAAAAGTAAGACTCTTGCAAACCGGCATTCTAGGCTGCTAGCGGGTCATGCCCGACAATTCAGCCAAAAACTATTAGCGTGGTGCGTATGGCTCGTACTGTGTGTCCGGGCTGTAAACACCTTCGCGGTATTCACCTGTAAGAGAAGGAATCTCCATCTTCATGCCAGGAAGAATAAGGTTGGGGTCATTCTTGCGTGGAATGTTGTTCTTGTTAGCCTCATAGAGGTTTTCCCACAAGTATGGGTTGTTGTAAACATAAGGGCGGCCAGAAATGTTCCAGAAGCAGTCCTTTGTTTCTGCCCATGGGCGAACAATGTAAACGGCTGGAAGAGGGATAAGTTCCTTAATCTGGTTAAGGGAATCAAGAACCTTCTTTGCGTTTTCCAAAGCTGTCTCGTACTCTTCTGCATCAAAAGCTGTTGTAGCCTGTGTGTAGTAGTTTGTTGCAGCATTGTAGGCAATCGGGTAGTTCTTGTCTGCAGAAATCTTTTCTGCATAGTCAAGGCGCTTCTTTGCAAGGGCAATGGCATCCTCTGCGTCACCGCGGGCAGCCATGCGCTTTACGAATGCTTCAGAAAGGGCAGCGTTCTCTTCTGCCTTCTTTGCATAGTCTTCTGCAAGAAGGTATTCACCTGCATCAAGAGCCTTTTCTGCCTTTACAGTGTACTCTTCTGCAAGCTTCTGGTAAGTATTGTTCTTGTAGCTTACGGCAAAGGCAGCAAGCGAAATAACCGTCAGTACGGCAATAGCAAATAACTTTTTCATTCTGTCACCTCTTCTGTGCTTGTAAGAGAAGTTGATTCAACTTCAATTTCTGTATTCTCTGTGTAAGAGAAGTCGTCATCTTCGAGCAGTTTTGCATCGGCAGCTTCAATTCCCTTTACAGGCTGATTGCCCAGAGGAGCAACCTTGTCTGCAGCAGCTGCTGTAGCTTCACTTTCGTCAACGCGCTTCTTTGCATCTTCAATCTTCTTGAGAGCACCGGCCCTTGCCTTAGAGATTACATCGTAAAGGTTCTGGAATGTTTCCTTAGACTGCTTGAATTCTTCAACAGAAGCCTCAGGATTGTGGGAAGTGAACATCTTGTAACCTGCGCGGTACTTTTCTACACCTTCCACATAGTCATCCTTGCGGGAAATCTGAGCCTTTACGCTTTCTGCCTGGAGCTTTGCCTTGTATGCGGCGCGGCGTTCCTGTTCAGCAAGTGAGCGGTATGCTGTATCCAAAACGCGGGCAAAACATGCATCTGCAACGTTTGCCTTCTGGAAAGCCTGCTCACCTGTAAGTGAAGACGCAGAAGAGCCTGTTACCTCAGAAAGAAGGTCTGAACCCTTTGTATAGTTGCTCATGCTGTAAGAAGCATAGCCAAGTTCGTCGATAAGGTCCTTCTTTTCCTGGGCGGCAATGATTGTTGCCATTGCGCGGTCGCGGTTGTTAAGGTCGCGGAGGGAAGCAGAAATGTCAACCTGCTCGCCGCTTTCCACGATAGCCTTGTCTGCATTGTAAATCTTTTCTGCAGCGTCAAAGTCGGATGAAAGCTCTTCCTCTGCACCAGCCTCAATTGCTTCCTGGCGTGACTTTTCAACCTGCTCAAAGAGGCGCTTGTTGTTTGCAGGATATGTAGCCGGGTCAACCTTTGTTGAAGAGCTAAGGCCAGCTGCTGCAAGAACCTTGTCAAAGTCATCGTTTGCAGTCTTTGCCTTCTTATAGAAGTCTTCACCAGAATAAACGGCAGCCTTTGAAGATGAAAGCTCGTCTACGAGAGATGCGCCTTCATCGTAGCTCTTCTGGTCAGAAGATGCAACGCCAAGAGAATCGATGCGGGCCTTCTTCTGCTTAGCTTCTGCGAGGGCTGCAAGACCCTTGTAGCGGGCATCAAGGTCGTTAAGAGCCTGTGAAAGGTCTACCTTTTCTCCCTTTGCAACGGCATCCTTTTCTGCCTTGTATTCCTCTTCAGCAGTCTTGAATGCCAATGGGGATGAAATTTCTGCACCGGCAGCGATTGCCTGCTGGCGTGACTTTTCTACCTGGGCAAGAAGCTTCTTGTTGTTCTCTGGCCATTCTTCAGGAGAGAGAGTCTTCTTTGTGGTAGTCGTTGTGGTTGTGGTAGTCTTTGTTGAACTTCCGTCACCAGCTTTTGACGTGCCAGACTTGTTTGAACTGCTAGAACTGCTCTTTGTAGTAGTAGTCGTAGCAGACTTTTTGGTTGAATTCTTCGCTGTCTTAGAAGAATCCGTTGTGGTTGTCTTAGAAGTTGTTGATGTGCTCTTTGTTGCAGTTGTCGCAGTTATCTGATTAGCGTCCTGTTTTTCAGTTGATTTACAACCGGCAAACACAAACGCAACCGATGCAAGAACCGCAAACGCTGCACGTTTAGTTCTATTCATTTTTCCTCCAGATTTTACCTTATAAATTTTTATCGGAATGTTTATTAAAGAATACTACACTTTTCTGATTATCGCAAGGACAAAGATAAAAATGTGCGCGTTTTAATCAAAAATCTTAAAAACGCCCCCTCTTTTGTCGAAAATCTCAATGCAAATCAAAAAACAAAAAGATATTTATGTTTAAGTCCTGTTAAGTAAATCTCTAAAAACTTCAGTTTTCGAGGTAGCTTTGCCCTTAAACATGCAAAATCTTGAATTTTCTATTAAAGGAGCTTCTATGGCAGATGATTTTAGCTTTGAAATCAAAAAAAGTTGCGGATCCATTTCTGAAAGCAAGGGCGGATGGAAACTTGAGCTGAACTACGTTTCTTGGGGCGGCAGGGACGCAAAGTACGACCTTCGCTCTTGGTCACCCGACCACGTAAAGATGGGCAAAGGCATAACGCTAACCCCGGAAGAGCTTTCTTCACTAAAAAATCTTCTTAACACCATAGAAATATAATGCATAAGGAGGGGAAAGCCTTCCCCTGGCTCGCATTCGCAAACTTCGTTTGCGCTTGCTCCCCACCCCTTCAAGCGGGGGACTCCCCCGCAACGCCCCCTCAAACTGCTTGGTCTTAACAGAAAATCCCAATATCCTTGACAAAATTCATTCATGGCAATAGCCTAAAGATATGAAAAGAATCTTTTTGCTTCCTATAATATTCTTATTTATGCTTTCATCTGCTTCTGCGGACACGAGCCGTTTCTTCAAGGATGGAAAAGTCATCCCGCAAATGTATGTTACCGCAGAAGACGGACTTCGCGTAAGGGACAAGCCAAGCCTTAGTTCCAACAAGATTTGTGGCCTTAGCTACCGAATCCCGGTAAAAATCATCGCAATAGGAAAAGAGGCTACCATAGACGGCATTACATCCCCCTGGGTGGAAATCCTTATTCCCCGCTACAATTGGAAGGGCAACAAACCAGAATTTGGTTGGGTCTTTGGAGGATACCTGTCGGAAGAAAAACCAAAATTCATTGAGCCAAAGAACGCAAAAGAACTGTCTGAATACCTTTCCAGCTTTATGTCCTGGGGCTTTTACGACAAATACAGCGAATGGATAGGCTTTATGCACTTTTATGCAGACGGAAGCTTTTCAGAGATTCATCCGTCACCGGAAGACCCCAGCTACAACAAAAAAGACAGCACTTGGAGCGACGGTTCAAAGTGGTACGGCACATGGAAGGCCTTGGACAAAAATACTTTTTCCGTTTCCGCAAAAAACAAGGACAGCGGAGAAGAAAGGACAAGGACTGTAACCCTATCAGCCATTACCGATGTCTGGTGGAGCGAGGCAAATACAGGAAACAGCGGAAGTTCAATGTTCGAACAAAAACCGGTAGACGGAGTAGCCCATCATGAAATAAAGACCATGCGGGACGCTTCCATCTTAAAGTCAAAAGGGGCGTACTTTGACGACTATTGGGGCCCCATATACCCCAACAGCAGTTATGATGATGAAAACTACACAATTCCAACGGATCTGGAAAGAAAATATATAGAAGCAGGAATTGAAGTCTATTATGACAGCCCCCAATACAACTCCTACTGGGGCCCCATAATTGCCGAGCACCAAAAAAGAGCCGACCAAATGAAATAAAAAGCAGCCTCTAAATTCACATGGAAATCAATTTTGGGCTTCACTCCCAGAAAAAATTAATTTCCTTGCCAAATTCAAGTCTCAATTGTAAGCAAGTCAATTTTTTGCTATAATCACAGCTATGAAACACAATATGCAGATTTTACAGGAAGCGGCGGTTAAATTTGGTCCGCTTTGCGTGGGACTGGACACAGATCCGTCTTATATTCCCCAGTGTGCGGCAAAGAATTATTCAAGCCCGGCACAGGCGGTTCTTGAATACAACAAGCAAATCATCAGCAGGGTAAAAAGCGCAGGTTCCGCTTGCTGCTTTAAGATTCAGATTGCCTACTACGAAGCAATGGGGCTTGAAGGGCTCAAGGTCTATGCAGAAACCCTCCGCGAAGTAAAAAAGGCTGGCTTTATTGCCATAAGCGACATTAAGCGCGGAGACATTGCAGCTTCGGCAGATGCTTATGCAAAGGGTCATTTTTCCGGCGACTTTGAAACAGACATTATAACCGTTAACCCCTACATGGGCTTTGAAACCTTAAAACCCTTTACTGCCTGGTGCAATTCCAAGGGCAAGGGCATATTTGTTCTTTTTAGGACAAGCAATCCCGGCATGACAGACCTTGAAGGCCAAGAGCTAAAATCTGGCGGTCTTTTGCTGGACAGGGTCGGTAGCGAACTTAACAGGCTAGAAAAAGAATTTAAGGCCAGCAGTGAATTTGCATCGCAAACTTGCAGTCCGGTAGGTGCGGTTGTTGGCTGCACAAACGAAGACAATGCGGCAGAGCTTAGGGCAAGGCATCCGGAAATCTTCTTCCTTATTCCTGGCTACGGTGCTCAGGGTGGCGGTGCAAGGCTTGCGGCCACACTTCTTAAAAATGCCGGCGGAACGGTCAACTCTTCCCGCGGAATTTTGTGCGCCTGGAAAAAGTCAGAAACCTGTCTGCAAAAAGAAAAGGACGGCAGTCTTACAATAGACGACTTGGCAGATGCAGCAGGAGAAGCAGCAATAGAATCAAAAAACGACCTTCTTGGCGCAATGTAACAAGACTGGCTCAGTCTGCTAACGGTCAAAACCCCAGACGGACTTTTTGGGAGGCTCATCTTCGCCCTGTCCCTGAAAGACCCTGGGTGGCAGACCATAAGAGTTAAGCTGGTAGGAAAAAGATTTCCTTTCCAAGAATCCATCCTGCCAGTTTACAGCCAAAAATGCCCCGCTTCCCAAAGCCCCTTCCTTACGGCACAAAAAGCCAAGTTCTTCTTCCACCACAACATTTTTTCCACCATTGCCCTTTTCCTTTCCCCTTAAAAAAGCCCATGCCCCAAAAGAAGCATCCGCACTCCTTACAATAACGCAGTCATATTCAGAAAGCAGTTTCTTTGCAGACGCTTTTACGCCAGCACCAAGCCCCTGCCCCTTCCCCGCCTGAAGAACAAGAATGTTAACGCAAGGAAGCGACTCTTTCTTTTTAGCAAAGCCACCGGAACCAGCACCCCTCGAAGCAGTACCGCCACCAGAACCATCGCCACCCGAGCAAGCAACAGAAGCATCGCAAAGCCCACCCGCCAAGCCAATCTTCTCCAGCGGACAAACCCAAACGCAAAGCAAAGTCCCATGAACCACCCGCCCCAGCGCAAGATAAGGCTCATCCTCAAGCGGCGGATCAAAAACATAAGCATCAAAGCCCTTAAAAAACCGAGCCTCAGTCCCCGCCGCATCCCTAAGCGAGCGCAAAGCAACATCCTTTTCAAGCCCATAGCGGTCCCAAGCCCAAAAAGTGCGCACCCCAGCCCCCAGCGAACCGCTACCCGCAAGAAGAAGAGTACAATTCTTCTCCTTACCATAGCAAAGCCGGTTAACCCTCTGCCCACAAGAAAGAGCCTTCTTTGCAAAAGAATCCACGCAAGCCCGCCCAAGCTCAGGGTAAAAAGCCCAGTACTGGTGGGAAGTAGAAACAACATCATCATCTGGAACATAGTCGTAGGTAGAACTCCTGTCCACAAGAAGCGGGAAAGAAGAGCCAGAAGCCTTTGCAAACGCAATCACAGCCGTAAGGGATTCGGGACTGTCTACCTCAATGTTAGTAACATCCTCCAAATTTGCAATCGTGTTCATGGAAACATAATCGTGCATGGCCGTCATCCGCGGAATCTGGTAGTGCGAAAAATCAACGGAAGCTACCACAAGGCTTTCCTCTGGCAAAACCTTCCAAAGAAATTCCCCAAGCCTTTTGTAAAGCTTAAGATTCTCCGCGCAAGATTCAGGCTTTAAAAGTATGGGAAGAAATTTTGCCCCACCAAAATAATGGGCAATAAAAGGTGTGTGCGCAAAAATCCCGTGCTCATTCCGCCAAATCCCATCCTGAACGCCAACATACTTCCCCAGCTCCGACTTTTCAAGTTCTTCCAAAAGCTCCCGGTAAAGGCAAAGCTCCCCGTCTGGAGTTTCAAAAACAGTTTTTTTGGGAACCGTAATAAAATTCTTACCCGACTCAAAATGGTCAGGGCAAAGCACCACTACAACCTTGGGCTGAATCTTTTTCGAAAGCGCCGCATAAAATCTGTTCTGCCTCAAAGCCGTAATGTCGTGGTGGGGAATTATCACCGCACGCGGAAAAGCAGCCTCCCCCTCCGGCAAAGCATAGGGTTTGGAAAGCGAAAAAATCTGCGCCCACATTGCCCTGTCACCGGGATAGGCGTACTGAACAAGATCCGCTGCCCCAGATGCACAAGATGAATAAAAAATACAAGTGGCAGCTAAAAAAAGTGAAAGTAAAAAAAGTCGAAATTTCTTCATTTGATTTTTTAAATTTGGACGGCACTCTTCAGGCTGGGCAAACATTGAATTTTCAAAAACAATCATGCCATTGCCTTCCCCGCTTTCCGCGGTTTCAGTCCCGCCAATGGCGGGACCGCAACGGGTTGCAGGCAACCCTGCGCCGCTACAATCGGGCGTAGGTTCCTTGAGCATGGTTCTACCGCATACGTTTCTGCACATACACGGAAAGACTCTCATTTATAATTTCTGCCACCCCACTCTACCACTGCAAAGCCCTTTCTGCTTGCGGGAACAAGAACCTGTTCCTCTGTTTCAATCGGCTTTTCAAGAGGCTTGTGGTCAAAGTATACGCGGATAATGCTGTCCGGGGCAGGGCTTACGGTAAGCGGTGCCTTTGCGTCCATCATCTCCTTTGTATAGAAGGTAATAAACTCGTAAGGACTTTCTGTAAGCTTTGGCAGCCAGAATTCCATAAAGTCTGCAATCTCCTTCTTGTTAAGTCCAAGAATCGTAAGCTTTTCATTAAGGAATTTTTCCATGTCTCCGCTTGCAACAACAAATCCCTTTGAAAGGTCTATAGGCTCAGAATTGTCTTCGCTTTCCCAGAAAAGATAGGGGTATTCATTCTTTCCGCTAACAAGGCGGCCGTCCGGGTAAGCGGTAACGCTCCATCCCTTTTTGCCAATGGCAGGCTCCGTCTTTGTAAACTTACCCTCTGGCTTTACGTTAACATTCACCTTGGTCTTTTTCTGTGGGTAAAGATAGATAACGGGCTTTCCCATTTCCGCTGCCCCACCCTGATGCACGTAAAGTGTAAGGCGGTATGTCTTTAGGTGGCCGTCGTTAAAGTAGGCAATAAAGCGGTAGCAGTTGGTTCCCCAGGCAAGGTTTTCAAATTTTCCGCTAGCATTGTATTCAAATTTGCTGTCGCCCGCCTTGAACTTCTTAAGATAAAAATCGTCAACAGTAAAACCCTTTATTGGCTTTGAACCTTTTATAAGATACTCGTCTATGGCATCGTGACCGTCGCTGCCCGGAGACCACAAAACTCGTATTGCCTTGCAGTCAGAAGAAACCTGTCCTGCAAACTGGTACTTAACATCTGCAATGTTGTCGACATTGTAGGCGTATTGAGAAGAACCGTCTTCCGGATCAACTATGCGTATGTAAGAAGAGGTTCCGGCAAAAAGAACTGCCGCATTCACAACCGTAAGCAAAAGTCCTGCAAAAAATAGTTTTAAGTTTCTCATAAGAATATTATCAGACGAAGAAGAGGCAATGTCAATAGACTTTTATGCATGCTGTAAAAAGCAAGTGCAATTCTAAATATAACTTAAAAAGAATTATCAAACTGCGGAAGCACTTCCATTCCCGGCAGGAACCGCATCAAAAAAAGCCGATGTGCGGTAATAGGTGTCTGACTCGCTTTGCTCGCACCGCACAAATGCTTTTTTTGACGCGAACCCTACCTCCATTCCAGTGCTTCCGCAAATTGTTTTGTTAAAGTGCATTAAATATTTGCCGCACTTACCTTCTACAACTGCTTTCCATAACTTATACAATTTCTTCGGGGATGCCTTTTTGGGTAAAGTATTCAATTGCAGGATTTGTATTTTCTTTTGTTTCCAAATCAAACCTAAGGCCGTTCTGCATTAAGATAGAAATTTTATTGTCATCAATTTTCTTCCAGGAAAAAACATCTTTCCATTCAAGAAAAGAACCAAACACAATTCCGTTTTCATAGATGCCATTAAATTTTGTAAATTTTCTGGTCAGTATAAGTTCAGAAATCCTTGGTAAAAAAACACAAAAGCCAAAATACAGCAAATCATTTTTAACAATTATTCCAATTACAATCAACAGGATAGCAAAAATTGCATATATTAATATAAATGAAATTTTTATATTCGCTTCCCTTTCAATAGGAATTATTTCCTTGCCAAATTTTGCGACTTGCTTTTTTAGTCCTGCAAGCTTAACAATATTTACAATTGAATGAGCAAGAGGAATTCCAACAAACTTAACAAGAAAACAAAATGGTATTAAATAAAATCCAATGAGCCTTAGATCCGGCATTTCATTTTCCTCCGTTTATCAGAAAGCATCTGGTTAAATTTTTCAAGGTACTTTTTAAACCTTTCATCATCCTTGCCCTTTACAAAGGTCTTAATTCCCTTACAAGGAAAAATATAAAGGCTTTCACTTCCATTGTCCATTATTGAACCGACTGTATATGGAAGAGTTGCTTTTCCTTTTAGGGAATCTGGGAAAGAGGCTAGGAAGTCTGCAAGTTCTTCCAGTGTAAATTTGTGCGGGTTCAGGTCAAGCGTTTTAATAGACGTTTCGCTTAACACTTTATAATCACCATCAAGCAAAGAAGCCCACCAGCCAAAATATTCTATATGTGTTTCTTTTAATTTTTTAAAGCTTTCCAAATAAATATTTTTATCCGAATTGCCAGCCTCGCAGCCAAAGGCAAAATACTTTAAGCTCTTGCACTTTTCAATACCGTCTATATTATGCAATTTGGAAAAGTTATAAATGCAAAGGCCTTTCGATCTTTTATTCTTTTCCATATTCCATAGCTTCTGAACTTTTGTATTGTAAAAGAAAATTAAAAATTCAACCGATTGCAATTTTTCAAGAGCGTCCAGATTGGTCAGCCTTTTATTCTTCCAAAAAGAAATAACTTCAAACTGGCTGGCATAATGTTCAACAAAATAAGCAAGCGTATCATCTTGCAAACCAGAAATAACCACAGACTTTGCATTCGGAAAATTCTTAATGCTATCTATCTGCTCAATTGAAATTTTCCCGCCGTCCACTTCTTTTTGCCGCAAATCCAAATCATAGTTTTCAAAAGGAGCGTCTTCAAAATTATCTACAGAAAACTTCATGTCTTTCTCCAAAACTAATCTTCGCAAATGGCCAGCAAGCACATTGCAAAATTTTTTGTAAACATCTTTTTTATCTCTCCTAAACTGTATATTGCAATGCAACTCTAAATGAATAAACCAATGTTACAAACATTATTATAATCGAAAGGCAATAATACACAGAAATTATTCGTGAATCCTTTCTAAAAAAAATAATTGTTGAAATTAAAAAATTCAAAAATGGAATCAAAAACAAGAGGTTAACATAAGCCTTGAATAAAAATACAGTGCTTATTATATAAATGAATGGCAGGAATGAAAATGAAAATATCCAATCATGCAAATCCAAAGTAGGAACGCAGTCATTTGTTATGAACAAATATATTAGAGAAGCAAGCAAAGCTATTGCGCAAAATAGTAATACTTTTAGAAACCTTTTTTTCATACTTTTTATTTCCAATAGTATACAATATAGCATTTACAATATCTTGTACAGAAGCAAATATTTTGCTGTCGTGAAAATCAATTTTGGGTTCCGCTCCCAGTCAAATCCGTCTGAGAAACCCGCGGTGTCGCGGAATAGGAAATTAAACTCGCTACGCTCGTTCCGCTCCAATGCGGGTTTTCAGCCGTCTTTGACTTCCGCTACACCCAAAATTGATTTCCTGCCTCTTTAGCATAGAAAAAATAAAAGAAATCGATTTTCACTGCGTATTCTTTTTAATTGCCTGTCACCACATTTTATAAAAATTAATTTCCGTGTTTTGCTGTGGAAGGCTAAGTATAACCTTCCTTAAAAAGCAGTCTAAAGGTTTATATATTCTTTTGGCTTAAAGTTGTCGGCCATGGACCAGGTACATGCCTTTCCATTCTTCATCTTAAAAATCTTTATAAAGCCCTTAACTTCTTCTTTTGATTTTCCCCACTGCTGAATGAAGGCACGCGACGGGTGGTTGTAGATTTCTTCAAACAGTTCATCGCTTTCGTCAAGTTCAAATTTTCCAGATACGCGGATCTGTGTGCCCTTGCATTGGAAACAAAGTTCGGCATTCGGATTTGAAATAAGCTGCTTGTAAAGATCCTTAAAAGTTCCAGTGTGAAAAATAATTCCATCTTCGCAGGCCTTAAACATAAGAATTCCGCGGACACGGGGCAATCCGTTTTCATCAACCGTAGCAAGATGCATTACGGGATTTTCATTCATCATCTTAAACAATTCTTCTTTTGTCATAATTCACCTCCAGTAAATTATTGCGATTTCAATCTGACGGCTTTAATTAATGCACATATTCAAAATCAATTCTTTTAAAAATCGCTCAATAATTTGCAAATTTGAATTATACCTGATACTTTTCCCTGTAGTCGCTGGGGCTCATATTGTATTCTTTGTGAAAGGCTGCCGAAAAATGTGAAAGTGAAGAAAAGCCGCATTGCCCTGCTATTTCAGAAACAGAAAAATCATTTCTCCGCAAAAGATTCAGAGACTTATTCAAGCGGACACTATTGAGGTAATTTTTTGGCGAAAGGCCAACTTCTTTTGTAAACAGCCTGTTGAAATTTGAAACAGACATATTGGCATTTTTTGCAAGATCCGAAACTGAAATTTTCTCTCCGCAATGAAGTTCAACAAAGGTCTGAACCCTGCCAATCCTTTCGTTTGTTGAAACAGAACGCATATCGTAATTTTCTCCAAGGAGGCTACGGATAATCCAGTGGGTCAAAAGTTTTGTCTGGCAGCCAAGTGTGATTTCTGAATTCTTCATGTTCTTTGACGACTCGAATGCAAAGAGGTGCAGCATCTTTAAAACATCATGGCAAATTAAAAACTGGTAACCTTTGTATTCTGGAATTTTATTTTGATACAAAAGGAACTGGCTTTCGAAATATTCTTTTTCGATCATGATTGTGTAATAATTTGGAAAGTCAACGCCCTTGTCTTCATGAGGAATACCGGGAGACAAAATTGTTGCAAGGTAATAATTTTTTTTCATCTCGATTTTGGGGGCTTTTAAAAAATCATCATTTCCAAATTCAATTATAATCATGTAGGAAGGATGAACATGGTTTTCCTTGACTGCAAATTCACAAAAGCCTATTGCCTGAATAAAAAGGCCAAAATTTTCATGGACATAACAGTCAACGTTTTTTAAATTTGATTCCGTTATGGATTTTCCGACTAGGTTTTTAATTGTCTCCATATTTTTCATAGCACAACCTTACCTTGTTAAATTATAGCACTGTTTGCAGATTTAAAAAAGCCTACGCCACAATGTATGAGTAAGGTAAGTGCAAATCTAAAAGAAACCTAGTAAGCATTAATCCAAATGCGGAAGCACTTCCATTCCCGGCTGAAACCGCGTCAAAAAAGCAAGGGTTGTTTACAACCCCTAGCGCAGATACAAGGTATCTGACTCACTTCGTTCGCACCGCGCAAAATGGGTTTTCGGCACGAACCCCGGCTCCATTCCAGCCTACCTACACTTTTATCGCATAGTGCAGTTCATGTTTGCAAACAGCACTTGTTTTCCACGCAGAAGGAGAACATAGGAAAAAAATCGGTAACTAGTCTACATTTATCATCTTTGTAAAGAATTGTAATTTTAGATTGGCATTTATTAATAACAACCTACGCCGCCATGGAGCCCCTTTAGTACCGCGCCAGCGGTATGAGCGTTAGCGAAGGGCGGAACGGCGGTGACGCAGAGGGGCTGGCGGTCGAGTTAGTCAAAAAATGCATGGTAGAGCTATAAAAAACACCGTCCAAAAAGAAAAAATCGACCAAAAACAGAAATAAATGCACCTTTTTGGCGCAAAATTCCGTTTGACTTTATGGGCAATCTGTCTTATCATGTAACAAACACGTGTTGATTTAAATTTACAGGAGACTCTATGAATTCATTAACGGCTCAGACTTATGACGTGGCAAACCTTCGCTCCGATTTTGTAAAGACCTACGGGGGCAATGCGGATGACGTTTTGCTTTATTCTTCTCCGGCAAGGATAAACATTATTGGCGAGCACATTGACTACAACGGGGGGCTTGTTTTTCCGGCGGCAATCAACCGCTACCTTTACGTTGCGCTAAGGAAACGAAAGGATTCAAAGATTATCTACAACGACCTGCGCTTTCCGGGACGCTATGAATTCAGCACGGAAGACAATTTTGCCTTTGACAAAAAGAATGATTACGCAAACTATCTTAACGGCATTCTTTCGCAGCTAAAGGAAAAGGGCTGCAAGTTTGACTGTGGTTTTGAGATTCTTATGGTAAGCAACATTCCGGCTGGGGGCGGCATTTCTTCTTCTTCTGCGCTTGAATGCGGTTTTGCTTATGCGGTTAGCGATGCCTTTGGTTTTAACATTGACCGTGTGGAGCTTGCAAAGCTTGGGCAGATGAGCGAGCACAATTTTATGAATGTTAACTGCGGTATAATGGATCAGTTTATTATTTCCGTGGGTAAGAAAAATACTGCGGTTGCCCTTGACTGCAAGACCCTAAAATATGAATACGCACCGCTTGAGCTTGGGGACTACCGCTTTGTGGTTATGAACACAAACAAGCAGCGTCGTCTGGCGGACAGCAAGTACAATGAAAGAAGAAGCGAATGTGAGGCGGCACTTAAGCTCCTGCAGGACGGCGGCGTAAGCATAAAGGCTCTTTGCGAACTTACTCCTGATGACTGGGAAAAGCACAAGGCTCTTGTTGGCGATGCAACTTTGCAAAAGAGGGCAAGGCACTGTGTGTCTGAAAACCAGAGGGTTAAGGATGCAGTTGCAGCATTAAAAGATGGAAATCTTGAAAAGCTTGGATCCCTCTTGAACCAAAGCCACGAGTCGCTTTGCAAGGACTACGAGGTTACTGGTATTGAGCTGGACACGCTTGCCCATTGCGCTCAAAAGCAGAAGGGGTGCCTTGGGGCTAGAATGACTGGCGCTGGTTTTGGCGGATGCGCAATTGCTCTTGTTCACAAGGACTGCATTGAAAGCTTTGTGGAAAATGTTCAGAAGGAATATTCTGCTGCCATAGGCTACGAGGCGGGTTTCTTTGCCTGCGAAAGTGGCGACGGTGTGCGCAGGATTGAATAGGAAAGAGTGTGTCATTATCGGTTAGCGTTAACTCCGGTAATGACACAATGCTATTAATGTTTTCCTAAATAATAAATTCTATTCGCGATAATAAATTCTATTCGCGGGTGTAGTCAACAGAATAAGACTGGAAGGCGCAAGGAATGTAGAGCGTCTTTACCCCATCAAGTCCCTTTGGTGCCTGCTTAATCGTAAGCTCGAACATACCGTTGTAAACATCGAATCCCTGCTTCTGGGCTTCTTCGTTGGGAACAAATCCTGTAAGCTCGTAGCTTGCGCTAAGTTTTCCGGCCTTTGCAACAGTCTCGGAAAGGGGCTTGCCGTTCTTGTCCATCTTTACGGTTATGCGGTAAAGGTCTGTTGTAAAAGTCTTTGCCTTGTCGTCGATTACACAGTTGCCCTGGTAAGAGCCACCCTCTGCAATCATGTTTGTCTTTGGGTCTACAACAGCAATGTTTGCTATGTAGTTTGCAATAACAAGCTGGTACTTTCCGCTCTGGTCCTGTCCGCGGTACTGGTTCATAGCGGCATAGCTAAAGTCCTTGTTCATAACCTGCTTAAGGGTAAGAGTCTTTCCGTTCTTGGAAAAGTTGTATGTAAACTTGTCATCGTGGTTGAATGAGAGTGAATAGAGATCCTTAATCTGCTGCTTGGAGATTGAAAGAAGACTGTTCATTGATGACTTGTCCATTTTTAGCGCTGCAGCCTGCTTTTTGAATTCAGCTTCTACGCTTGGGAAATAAGAGGCAAGCACTTCGTCCACGTTCTTGAATTCTGCACCGCCAACATAGAGGGTGGTCATCCTTGAGCTTAAGGTCTTTGTCTTTGCATCAATTGTATATGTTGACTTTGATTCCTTTACCCAAGTGTTCTTGTCAGAAACAAAGACGTAGCTTGTTATTGTCTTGTCCGTGCCAAATTCCAGCTTCTGTCCCTTGGAAGTAAATGTGTGTCCTGCGAACATGTCGCTTCCAGAAGAAATTGATGTGGCTGATGCCCCCTTTCCACCGGTACTTGCGCATGAAACTGCCGTAATGCCTAAAACCAAAGCTGCCGCAGCTGCGGTGAGCAAACTTGTTTTCATAAAAAAATCCTCCATTTATAAAACCCCATCCCGGCAAAGTGGTTACTTTTCGGAATCGGAATTCTGTTCTTTTTTTAGCACGTACTTGTCCACGTGCAGGTATACAGGTATCTCTATTTTTTCAAGGACAGGTGAAGCTTCCGGCATAGAGACCACCTTAAAATTATAGATGCCGTCGTAAACGCTAAAGTGCTGCTTTTGCGCAAACGTGTTCACACTTGTCTTTACAGAATATGTGGCTTCAAAAAGTCCTGCGTCCTGCATTGACTCGTAGACAGTCTTACCCTTGTCTTTGCTTTGGAATATGCGGAACATTCTTGCAGACACTTTTTTTTCTTGGCTGTTGAATTCACAGTTGCCTATGTAAAAGCTATC
>JAGCWT010000171.1 GCA_017961705.1 Treponema sp. | reverse complement strand
GCTGGCGGTCGAATTAGCCAAGGAATAAGATGGTAGAGCGCCTTAATGGTTCGTCCAGAAGAAAATTTATTTAAAATACTTAAGGAAAAAGGTAAAATATAACAAAATATTATATTTTTTTAAGAATTCTTTTTTTTTAAATTTGTATAATATATAAGTATGAGAATACTTTTAGTAGAAGATGAGGTCCGCCTTTCACAGGCTTTGGTTGAGATTTTTCAGAAGAATAAGTATTGCGTTGATGCCGTGTACACAGGTCCGGAAGGTCTCAAGTACGCCCAGAGCGGTATTTACGATGCAATTGTTCTGGACATAATGCTTCCCGGAATGGACGGTATTACGATTCTTCGTACACTCCGCGAGGAAAAGAATGACGTTCCGGTTCTTTTTCTTTCTGCAAAGGATGAAATTGCAGACAAGGTTAAGGGACTTGACTGTGGCGCTGATGACTACATGACCAAGCCATTCAGCACGGACGAACTTTTGGCACGCGTTAGGGCTCTTACCAGGCGCAAGGGCGAGGTTAAGGAAGACACGCTTACTTTTGGCGACCTTACTCTGGACAAGAACAAGTGCGAGCTGCAGAAGGTTGGCGGTGCATCCGTTAAGCTTTCCCTTAAGGAATTCCAGATTATTGAGCTTTTGTTTGAGGCACCCCACCAGGTTATCAAGAAGGAGCGCATTATAGAAAAAATCTGGGGCGGAGACAGCGACGCTGAATACAACAACGTAGAAGTTTACATTTCCTTTATACGCAAGAAGATGGACTACCTGAAGGTTCAGACTGTGATCCGTACTGCCAGAGGAATAGGTTATTCTCTTGAAGAAGGAAAGTGATTCAGTCCTGGAGGGCGGCAAGGGTCAGGATTCTTGCCAGTCCAACAAACAGGCCAATAAGCAGGCTAAGAAGCCGGATGTTTTTCTCAGTTTAAGGCTAAGGTTTTGCTTTACCATGCTTTTTGTGGTTTTTGTGATATGCCTTATTTCCATGAGTTCCATGAACGTTTATCTTGCTTCTTCCAACCTGCAGAATGCCAACTATTTTCTGAGCACGATTGCGGAGAATAACGGCTACGGTCTTGCGGCTCCTGTGTCCGACATCCATTCGGGGCGGGGCAACGAGTTTTTGGTCTGGCAGTACAAGGAGGCGGAGAAGATGAAGCTAAAACAGCTGCAGTCTCCGCTTAACCGCTTTCTTGAGCGCATTTTTATCTTTAGGCCAACTTTTCTTGTTCTGCGTGACTTTTACAGTGCACGGCTGGATTCTTCGGGCAGGGTTATAAAGACAATTTCGCCCTTTGGTTCTGACGAGCTTAATTCCCATGCCTACGAGATTGTGGCGGCGGCTTTTGCTTCCGGAAAGAGGGAGGGGCGCTACAAGGACTTTTTGTTCCGCATAGACGATGCACCCTACGGCTATCTGTTTGTGGTTGCTGACCGTTCCCAGGAGTACAGGCAGGAGATGCATCTTTTTGTAGGCACCGTAACAGGGCTTGTTTTTATGCTGCTTCTTGCATTCGTTATTGTGTGGTACTTTTCGCGTATTGCGGTGGAGCCAGTGGAAGAGGCTTTCCGCAGGCAGAGGAATTTTATTGCAGACGCAAGCCACGAGCTTAAGACCCCGATTGCGGTTATTGGCGCAAACATAGACGTTGTTGAGCAGGAGCTTCCGGGTAACAAGTGGCTGGGCTACATCAAGACGGAAAACAGCCGTATGGCAGAGCTTGTAAAGAACCTTCTCTACCTTGCCAAAAACGATGCGGACAGAAACAGCCTTTGCATGATGAAGTTTGACTTTGCAAATGCGGTGGAAGGTGCTGCCCTTCCATTTGAAAGCGTTGCCATGGAGCAGGGGAAGTCTATGGACATTTCTGTTCCAGACGAGCCGCTTTGGGTTATGGGTGATGAATCCCACATTAAGCAGGTTGCGGTTATTCTGATTGACAATGCCATTAAGAATTCCGATGCGGGGGCTGTTATTAAGATTTCCGTGAGGGCAGAAGGCAAAAAGGGCTATCTTACGGTTTACAACACAGGCCGCGGTATTGCGGAAAAGGACATTCCCCAGATATTCAACCGCTTTTACAGGGCAGATTCATCCCGTGCGCGTTCAACCGGCGGATACGGTCTTGGCCTTACCATAGCAAAGTCCATCGCAGACAGCCACAGGGGAAAGATTACTGTCCGAAGCGAAGAGGGCAAGTACGCGGAATTTACCTTTATGATGCCATCTTGTTGACTTTTGTCTTGGGGTTCACTATAGTTAACTCATACTTTGTATTTTTTTTAAGGGGCTTATTATGATAAAGAGAAATGAAGGTTTTGCAAATTTAACGGCGGGTTATCTTTTTCCTGAGGTAGCAAAAAGAAGAAAGGCTTACCAGGCCGCACACCCGGACGCAAAAATAATAAGCCTTGGCATAGGCAACACTACGGAGCCTCTTTCTCCGCACATCTGCAAGGCTATGGCAGACTATGCAGCTTCTCTTGGAACAAAGGAAGGCTATTCCGGTTACGGAGACGAGCAGGGACTTGGCGAACTGCGCGCAAAGATTGCCCAGGTTTTGTACAGCGGCATGGCTACTGAAGACGAGATTTTTATTTCTGACGGTGCAAAGTGCGACATTGCAAGAATCCAGACCTTGTTTGGACGCGACACACCTATTGCGGTTCAGGACCCTGCATACCCGGTTTATGTTGACGGAAGCGTTATTACTGGTGCCGCCGGAGCTGCAAACACAGACGGTTCTGGCTACAAGGGCGTTACCTATCTTCCATGTACAGCAGAAAATTCATTCTTCCCGGACCTTAGCGTAATAAAGAGCGGAACTCTAATCTATTTCTGCAGCCCCAACAACCCAACCGGAGCCGCAAGCACAAAGGAGCAGCTTAAGAAGCTTGTTGACTATGCACTTGCAAACGGCTGCATCATCATCTACGACAGCGCCTACTACGCATTCATCCGCGACTCAAAACTTCCGCGCACAATCTACGAAATAGAGGGTGCAAGAAAGTGTGCAATAGAAATAAACTCTTTCTCCAAGCTGGCTGGCTTTACAGGAGTACGCCTTGGCTGGTCTGTAGTTCCAAAGGACATTAAGTTTGCAGACGGAAGCAGCGTAATAAGCGACTGGAACCGCGTAATGACCACTTTGTTCAACGGAGCAAGCAACATTGCCCAGCGCGGTGGACTTGCAGCACTTGACGAAGAGGGAATCAAGGAAACAACCGCTTTGGTAGACTACTACCTTGGAAACGCAAAGCTTATGAAAGAAGCCCTTACCGGCAAGAACTTTGCTGATGCTGGCGTAAAAGTCTACTACACTGGCGACTCCCCCTATCTTTGGGTATACTTCCCGGGATGGAAGAGCTGGGACATCTTTGACAGAATCTTGGACGAATGCCGCGTTGTAACCACACCTGGCAGCGGATTTGGTCCTGCTGGCGAAAGCTATCTTAGGTTCAGCTGTTTTGGCCACCGCGAGGATGTGGAAGAAGCCTGTTCACGCCTTTCAAAATTCAAGCTTTAGTTCTTCTTCTTTTTCTGGACGGAGTGCCTGGTAAAACTGTGCCCGGTCCTACGGAACCGGTCAGACTCCATGCAATTTTTACCCTTGTGTAAACCAATAGCGCCATGGACGGCGCGTCGTTTCTTTGCAAATAAAACTAACGGATAAAAATTGCATGGAGGCATTTTTCCCCGCTTTCCAGGGTTCCGCCTTTCGGCTCCATTGCCTAACGGCAACGGCTGCGCCGCCCTTCCAATCGGGCGTAGGTTTTGTCTCAAGTACCCTTCTAAAGTTTCACTCCAAACTTGAAAGCCGTTTTTTCTGCGTTAACATTTAGGCTAGGAGGTTCGTATGGCGAACAGATGTCCTAGCTGCGGGGGTACGCTCCGGTTTGACATACAAAAACAAAAGCTTGTCTGTGATTACTGCAATAGCGAATTTGACTCAGACAGCATAGAAGAAGTAAAGCCTGCCGAAGAAGGGCTTGGCTTTAACGGCCAATCAATGGATGCAAAGATATTCACCTGCCCCAACTGCGGTGCAGAAGTCTTTGCTACTGATTTGGATGCAGTTGAATACTGCTCATACTGCGGAACCTTTGTAACTCTGCAAAGCCGCCTTGCAAGGATTCAAAAGCCGTCCTACATTGTGCCTTTTAACGTTACCAAGGAAAAATGCATTGAGCTTTACAAGGAAGAGCTAAAAAAGTGCTATTTCCTTCCCAAATACATGAATGCAGAAAGTGCGGAGAGCAATCTAAAAAGCTTTTACATTCCCTTCTGGGTTTACAGCCAAAAGTTCAAGGCAGATGCGGACGTAAAATTTAAGACGACGGTTGATTACACGGAAAAAGATGCCGATTTTAGGCAGCATTATGATGTTGGACTTGTGCGCTACAATGCCACTGCAAAGATAAGCGGTGGTGTTGACGGCATGATTTTTGACGCTTCTTCAAACCTGGACGACAGAATCAGCGAAGAAATAAAGGACTTCCCGGTTTCTTCCCTAAAGCCATTCAAGGGGGCTGTAATGGCCGGTTCCTATGCAGACGTTGCGGATGTAAGGAGCGAAACCTATACAGACGATGCCTGTGCAAAGGGCTTGACTGCCGTAGCTGACAAAATTCAGAACAAGGTAAGGGAAAAAGAGGCAATCCGCATAGAAGGAAAATACGGAAAGTCTGCAATGTTTTTTACCGATCCTGTAGCAGACCAGAAGCCTGAAGACTATTGCGACGTGGATTCAAAGCTTGCAATGCTTCCTGTGTGGTTTTTAACCTACAAGAACCAAAAGCGGGTCTTCTATTCGGTAATAAACGGCTTTACAGGAAAGATTTTTGCCGCTATTCCAGTGGACGTAAAGAAGTATCTTTTCTGGTCCTTGGTTGCCGCAATACCATTTTTCCTTGTGCTGGAGCTTCTTTTTGGACCTGTATTTCACTATGACTTTGCAAACCCCAAGAATGCCAATTCCTTCTGGCTTTATACCCTCCTTGCTGCTCTTGGCGAACTCTTTCTTGACCGAGGGGTTTACCTTAAAAAGCTTTACAAGGATATGGACCGTGTGGATGACAAAGGCTTTAGGGCTTTGCAGTCAGGGGAGTCTGGCAAAAAAAAGAAGAAGAAAAAGTTTGATTTTACAAAGCTAAAGATAATAATAGCCCTTGTGTTTGCCTCTATGATTGTAGTTGGCGACGGAGGGGAAAGCGTAATGCCCGGTTATGTGGCGGCCATAATAAACATCATCACTATTTTTGCATCGATTGCCTCAAAGGTAAAGGAACACAATCTTGCCTGTTCAAGACCTGTTCCCCACTTTTTTGACAAGAGGAAGGAGGCTGGAAAATGAGCGTAAGAATGAAGGTTTTTGCAGTGGTATTCTGGTTTTCATGTGCACTTGCTCTAATTCTTGTTGCAAGGGAGAAAAAGCCTTCGCAGGGTAGTGCAAGCCAGGACGGGGTTGCGGTGGAAGCTTCCCTACAAAAAGCCAACGAAGAAAGTGCGCTCTACATGAGGCATGTAATCCTGGCATTTTTTGCTTTTGCCCCAGCCCTTGGGGTATGCGCAGCTTTTATAGAAAGCAGGTCCAGCGGTAAGAAGGAAAATCTAAAGAAGGAAGGCCTAAAGAATGAAGCAGCCCATGGCGGTAAAAAGTCTGTTCCAGAAAAAGAGACAGGCCCTGTCTTTACAGGCTCATTTAGGTCTCTTTCTATAGAAGAGAAGGTAAAAGTGAAGAAGTAAAAGTGATGGTGTAAAAGGACAGGTCATAAATTCTTTGTATAAATCACTACAAAGCTTTTTCCCTTTACAATGTCCTTTACCTCTGCATTCTCAAAACCAGCTTCTTTTCCAAGGCTTACAAGCTGAGCGCTCTCAAATTTCTTAAAGCCCTTATTTGTATAAGACAAGGCATCAAGAAATTCCTTTGTGTAAACTACATTGTAGAATGAGCAGCCCGGCTTTAGCACCCTCTTGATTTCCGAAAGGCCTTTTACTGTGTCCTGCCAAAAGTATACCGTATTGATTGAAGTGACGGCAGTAAAAAAATTATCCTCGTAAGAAAGGGCACAGCAGTCGCCAGTCTGCAAATGGAGCTTTCCCTGCCTTGCAGCTTCCCTGTTTTTTCTGCTTGCTTTTTTTAGCATGTCCTCAGAAATGTCAATTCCGTAGAGCTGGGATTTTGTTTTTCTGTATAAGTACTTTAAGAGGTAGCCGTTTCCGTAGCCTATGTCCAAAACCCTGTCATCTGCTCCAGATTCAATAAGCGCAACTGTCCTCTTGTACATTGCCTTGTTGATTATGTTCATGATTAGGCAGCAGATGCTTCCAACAAGACCGTGGGGGTTGCCAAACTGGCTTCCTATGTATTCCGAAAATTTACTCATTTGCTTTTCTTTTCCATTAATTCTGCCTGAACCTTGCAAAGCCTGTCCTTAATGCGAAGCATGGCCTCAATGTGCATAATCCAGTGCCTGGAAAATGGCATCTGAAGGAGTCCTTTTACATTTTTGCCGCACCAGTAATCAATCAGCCAGAATGCCTTTTCATTCTTGCTAACACATTTGCTTTTTATCAGCTTTTCTTTTGTTTCTTTTCCATACTTTATCTTTAAATCTTTGTACTGCAATTGCAAAAGAATGCGGTCACTAGATTCTTTTACGGCCTTTGCATAAAGGTAGAGTTCCTTTAGGTTCAGCTTCTTGGAAAACTCCTCTATTTCTTTGCCTTCAAGTTCATTCCCTGTCGTAATGATTGGGGAAGCAACTGCATTAAGATGGCCATCCCTAAAAAGTACCTGCCCGTCATCTGCAATCATCTCGTGGGCCACAATGTCTTCTATCCTGAATATATGCCAAATTGAATAGGCGAGCGTCTTGCTGTGGTATCCCTTGCTGGATGCAAAAGGCATAAGGTAAAAAGCTTCATTTGGACAATCTTCTACAAGCTGACCTATCTGGCGGAACAATTCTTCCCTAAATTCAATCAGCTTGTCGATGGCTTTGCAAAAAGATGCTTCTTTTGCCAAAAGTGCCTGTATTTCCTTGTTTTTGTCCGACCAATCTTTATTCATAGTCTTTTCCTACAGGCAGATCCGTAAATGCAAGGGTAGAAAAGCTTGTCTGCCTTTTTTTTTACAGCTGAGCCTTGTAGCCAAGCATAAAGCGGAATGCGTCCCTCTTTTCCCTGTCCTTGTCTTTTAGCGCCGTAACGTTAAGGGAAAGGATTCCTGTAAGGTTTCCAGAAAGAAGCGGTGTGCTTATGTATGGGGAAAGTACGAAGGTTTTGTCGCACTTTGTAAACTCATGATTTTTTTTCTTAAGGTCTTCCAAAGCGTCAAAGAGTCCCCAGCCCGGTGTTGTTACCGTAAAGTGGGCTCCCAGCGTTGTTGGGCGTGAACCAAGGTAAATGCTTTCTGTAAAAAGATTTGCGTCAAATCCCAGTGTTGAGTAGGAGTCTTCGTCGGCTGCCCTTGGCGCTTCTACTGCCTTATTCATGGCTTCTATTGCCTGGTGCCTAAAGAAGACCATTTCGGAAAAGTATTCGTCAGGAATGCTAAAGACTGTACCGTTCAGCTGCATTCTAGGGAATACCATCCTCATTTCGCTAAGGAAGTATGCAGAGCCCTTGTCTATGTTGCTTTTGCTTGTGTCATCAGAGTTTATGACTATGTTTTTTACGCCACCCTGAAGGAAAAGCGACGTTGTGTAGCGGTTTCCTATAAGAAGGTTTGCCCCTCCGTCCACAACCAGGTATTTTACAAGGAAGATAACCTTGTCGCCGGATTCCGATTCCTTTTCCATGGGGAAGTTGATTCCACCGATTATGTCAAATGTAATGTAGGGGTAGGAG
>JAGCWT010000170.1 GCA_017961705.1 Treponema sp. | reverse complement strand
TTTCGTAAAATACTTGACTTTTAATTTAGTTATACAATTTTTCTGCAACGAGGGCAAGCGGAGAATTTTGGAGATTCGGCTGGTTAGTGTTAGTGGGGGATGTCGCTTGTGGTTTGGCCTTCTGTGCTGCTGCCAAGGCTTTTTTTTGCATTCCGGACGTTGCGGATTAGTTCGGGGAGCTGGGTGTATTTTAGGCCTATGCCAATTTGGATTTTTCTGTTGATGTAGCTGTCCAAGTCCCCGTAGGCATTGATTGTGTCTACCAGGGGCATTTTGTAGGTTACGGATACGTCTGCCATAAAGTTGTAGGGAAGGAGTATTTTGTAGCCAGCCTGTGCCGCAGCTGAAAAGTTTACGCCACCGTAGGTAAGGCTGTAGTTTTTGGAGTAGGAAACGTAGTCTATATAGCAGCCCAGTCCTGCGTACAGTTTTTGAAGCCGCCTTGACATGGGGTAGAAGTAGGGGAAGTAGCCTACGGTTAGCGGGAGTGCGTAGGTGCCTTCGTACTTTGTGTCCATGAAGGTTGCAGAAAAAAGTGCCTTTTGCGCAAGGTGGGGGATTATCTGCTTTTCGTAGCTAAGGCCAAGACCAAATCCCCTGTGGGCTACTCCGTAGAACATGGTTAAAAAGTCAAAGCCGAATGAACTTTTTAGCTCAGGTTCGCTTTCGCTTGAGATTTTGAACTGCTGGCCAAGTGTGCTCCAGAAGTTGTATGTTTGAACCTGCTCAAGGTATTCTTCCCTTTCGGAAAGACTTGCTTCTGGGGATGCGGGTTCTGCTTCTTGGGAATAGGCAGGTCTTGCAAAGAGAATAAGGAGGAGTAATAGCGTTGCAAAGAAAACTTTTGCTTTTGCCCCACCAAGCCTACCCCCGATTGGAAGGGCCCGCCGGAGGCGGGTTGCGAAGCAATGGAGGCGGAAGCCGGAACCCTGGAAAGCGGGTTTGCGTAAAAAAGCTGGTCCAGAAAAAATCATTTTGAAGTCATGGTGTAGACACCGTCCCATTTTATGACATCTCCGTTAACGTCTCGCGGCAGTCCGTTTACAATATAGTTTTCGCAGCGGACAATCATCTTTTTTTCCGGGGAGATGTAGTTTTTGTCCTGCACGTCGCTTGTGGGGTTGCAGCGGTATGCGTCGGAAAAAAGTTTTTTTGCTTTGGAAAAGTCCTTTATGTTTTTGGGGTCTGCACCTTCTTCCCTTCCTTTTAAATACCATTCCATTGCCTTGTTAAAGAGTTCAACGGATTCAAGCTCTTCTTTTTTTAGCTCGGATTTTAGGCCTACGATTGAATAAATCTGCACAGGTTTTTCCACGTTGATTACGCGTACACAGTCAAGCTGGCGGGCTACCAAAAGTCCCTGCGTCTGTCCGGAATTTGCTTCCTGCCAGGTGCTTTCGCTGCACATGATCCAGCTGTCGTAGGCTTTGTTTGTTCCTTCCAGGCGTGATGCCAAGTTTACGTTGTTTCCCATTACGGTGTAGTTGAGTTTTTTTTGCGTACCCATGTTTCCTACAACCATGTCTCCGGTGTTTATTCCAACGCGGGATTTTAGCAAGAAGGGCGTGTGTGTGACCGGGTGAATCGGAAGCTCGTCTTTGTGCTCTTCGTTGTAGATGGCTTCTGCCTGCTTCATGCGTATTCCTGCAATACAGGCGTTGTAGGCATTGAGCGGGTCGTCCACTGGGGCACCAAAGAAGGATACAATTTCGTCTCCTACGTACTTGTCTATTGTTCCGTGGCAGTCCATGATTGCATCGCTTAGTACGCCAAGGTAGCCGTTTAGTATGTCTACAAGGCGGACAGCTCCGTGCTGCTCACCTTCCTCGCGGTTTATGCATTCGGTAAAGCCGGAGAAGGTTCTTACGTCGGAGAAAAGTGCCGTCATCCTTTTGTTTGCACCGCCCAAGGAAAGTAGCGATGGATTTTTTACAATCTGGTTTACAACTTCCGGGGCAACGTAAGCGTCAAATCCCCTGCGCAGGGTTTTCTTTTCTTTTTCTGCAAGGGCAAAGTTCAGCACCATCTGGGTAATGTAGGTAAAAAGCGCAAGTAGGAAGGGGGCTACTATAGGCACGTATATCCTAAAGGCAATCATAAGAAGGCAGAAGATGAGCGTTGGTGGAAGAAGGTATACAAGGCCAACCGCGTTTTTTGCAAAGGCGGAGAATTTTCTTGTAAGCAAAAGGACTGCAAGCGTAAAGGCAAATACAAGCAGTATTGCGGTGTAGAGGTTTACGCACCTTATGAAGTCTTTCTGGAGTATTGTGTTTGCTACGTTTGCGTGGGTTCCAAGGTTTGGGTATCCGCTCTGGAAAGGGGTAACGCCAATGTCTGTGCTTGCGGTGGCAGAGTTTCCTATGAGGCAGAATGAATTTGCAAATTCTATGGCAAGGCTTTCGTGAAGGTTTTTGTACTGCCCCAAGACAGAGGAGAAGTTTTTTATTGCTTTTGCAGTGCCTTCATCCGCTGAAGCAGCAAGAGAAAGGAGTGTCTGTGAAAAGCTTTCCAATTCCTGGAAGAACTGTGCTTTTGCAGAAAAATATTCCTGGTATTCCTGGTCCGAGATTCCACCGCCAATGGCATTGCCCTGAGCGTCAAAACCTTCGCAAAGGCTAAGCAGGCGCTTTTTTTCTCCAAGAATCTGATTGTAGCCTTCAACAATGTCCGGAACGTAGGAAATCCATGTGGAAAGTTCCGTCTCTTCTTTTCCCTGTTCAGCCAAAGACAGTTCTTTTAGCGATTCAACCGTGTCGTGTTCAAGCTTGTCCAAATCCAGCACCATGTAGACCGGCACGTGCCTAAAGCTGTCGTTGTATGTTGAATGCTGCCAGTTGATCATCATGCGGCCGTTTTCGTCCAGCGGAATCTTTATGTCTTCTCTCTTTTCCTTTCCGGGAAGTAGTGCACCCCTTAGAATTAGAGACTTCCGTTTTCTTTCAAAAGACTGAACGTCAAGCATTCTTACCAGGGGTGCAAATGCCAGCTGGCCTATGTATTTTCCTTCGTGGTAGTTAAAAAGTTCAATCCTTCTTCTGCTTCCGTCTGAATCAAGGATTACGTTTGTAAAGCCTTCACCTGCGGCTCTTTTTCCAAGGCTGTACAGGGCGGGGACAAAGCCTTTTTCTGCCTTTGCGTTGCGGGTTGCCTCTTCGTTTTCCCTGCGGATGCGCTCTTTGGGGTCTTTTACGTTAAAAAGAAAGCGTTCCTTTTCGTAGTCCTTGTCTTCCTGCGTACGCTCAATTTTTATGTCGTAGGCATTTATGGTAAGGGATGTGTTGCCAAAGAACTGTATTGTGCGGGCAAAATAGTCGTCAAAGTCCCTGTTAACGCCTTCGTAAATTGTGTTGTACATTCCGTAGAGGATTTCGTCAACCTTGCCTGTAAGTTCGCTTGCTTTTTGGCTTGCGTTGCGGGCATTTGTTTCTCCCCTTTGGATTGATGAAGAGAATTCTTCTATATTATATGCAATCTGCTGCTCTCCGTTGCCAAAGCTTTCTTCTGTAACAGAGGCAATGTTTCCCACGGCTCCCTTGCTTGCCGGTGAAAGGTATTCAATATCGAATACTGCGTTGTAGGCGCCAAGTTCCTTCATGTTGATTAGAACGTTGCCAAGCAGGTCCCTAGTCCATGGCCAGGTACCCTCGCGGTTAAGTGAAACGTCTTCTATGTCCACCAGAAGCAGGTTTTCTTCCTGCTTAACCTTTGGGGAAAGCCTTATGAGTATGTCGTAGATGCGGTAGTCAAATTTTGTGAAGAATTTTATGGCGGAAAGTGCCAGAATTGCTGCTGTTATGGCAATCAGGGTGAATATGTCCGAGTTGCGTGAAAAAAAATTTTTTTTTGCTGTCTTTACCATGACAAAAAGTATAACATAGTTTATAATAAATTTGTGGAATTTAATACGAAGGATTAAGGATTTTTTATGAAAAAAGCGTTTTTTGTTTTTATCATGATGACTGCCTTTGCTGCTCTAGGAATTCATGCCCAGGCTGCCAACAACGTAACAAAGATGATTAATACGGAAAAAGTCAGCTGGGGCCAGGTAAGCTATTTTTCTGCCGTAGCCCAGGGACTTGTTTCTGAGGATTCTTCAAATGAGGCTGCCTTTGCCCTTCTTCAAAAGTCTGGAATTGCTGCCTCTGATAAAAATGCCCTTTCTGCCATTACTTTTGCAGAGCTGGCCCACGTCTGCGCACAAACATGGAAGGTGGACAACAGTTTTATGTACAGAATTTCCCCGTCACCCCGCTATGCATTTACCATGATGCGTGCCAACGGTATTATTCCCCGCAATGTGGATCCTGATTCAGTGCCCAATGGACATGAAGTGCTTAACGTAATAACTGCAACCATGGAACTGGCTTCTGGCTACAAGGGAGGCGTAAAATGAAAAAGACAGCAGCATTTATATTGGCACTTTCGCTCTTTGCCCACTCCTTTGCGGTAGAGTATGGCGGTACCCTGGGAGAGTCGGTTGAACTTTACACCAATGACTTTGACCCTGTTGCCATGGACGAAAAGACCAAGCTTACACTCTTTTTCCGCGCACCATTTGGCCCATCCTCTTATTTTGCGGCGGAAGGAAATGCCACTCCAACTTATAAAGCTAACGACGTTACGGAAATAAACGACGGTGACTTTGAATGCCCGCTTGACGTTACGCTCTTTAAGTTTGCCCATGCAATTAAGCAGGAAAATGCGGCATCCCTGAATTTTGCGGCAGGACGGTTTGCTGTTGCAGATTCTACCGGTTTTATCCTGAACCAGCCCATAGACGGAGTTTCTGCGGCATACAACAGCCAGCGCCTTGTCGTGAGCGGATATGCAGGCTATACAGGCTTGTTGAACGGCCTTAACTTTACGATTCTTAATGGAGACGTAGACAAAAGCAACAATGACTTCTATTATATGGCAAGTCCCTTCATCATAGGACAGGCATCAGTCTACTTCCCCTATCTTTTCTTTAACCAGTCACTTGGCATAGAAGGTCTTACCGCAATAGGAACAAAAGGCCCCAACGGAGACAATGCAGACTACAACCGCTTCTACGGAACTGTGTCTTTGAGCGGTTCTGTTGGACCACAGAAGTTCTACCTGCTTTCCACAACGTTTGGTGCAGAGGTTATAGACGGTGACTTTGACAAGCTTTCAAACCTTTCGCAGCTTTCCTTTACCTATTACATACCGCAATTCTATGATTCACAGGTAACAGGCAGCGTCTTGTATGCTTCGGGAAAGCAAGGCTCATTTGCGGCATTCACGGGTCTTTCCAGCATGGAGGCAACCTATTCTGCTTTTGCACCGGAGTACTCTGGTCTTTTAAAGGCGGGTCTTTGCGGTACAATAAAGCCCAAGGACAACCTTCTTGCTTCTTTGGGAACAGACGTTGTCTTTGCCTGCCCCAAGGAAGACTTTGAGTATGCCGGCATCCAGGTTTACGGATCTGTGGTATACCAGCTCTATACAGACATGCAGCTAGGTCTTATGGCCCACCAGTATGTTGGTGATGACAAAAATGAAAACGAGACTTCATTGACTCTTAGCTTTACCATGGCATTCTAATAGGAGGAGTTTTTATGAAAAAGACACTTAGGGTTTTATTGGCACTTGCCCTTGCCTTTGTAGCCGCCCATTCAGCACTGGCTCTTGAAGCTACGGTTGTTTCCACTTCCGGCAAGGTTGAAATTCAGAGGGGTAACAGCTGGGTTCCTCTTAACAAGGGCGATGTTGTTTACGGCGGAGCGGTTATTTCCACCGGATTCAAGTCTTCTGCTGAACTTGACATTCATGGCTCAAAGGTTCAGCTTGGGCCTCTTACCCGCATTACAATAGAAAAGCTTGTTTCAACTTCCACAAAGAACGAAAGCTCCATCTATTTGGACAGCGGAAGAGTAGATGCTGCCGTTAACAAGGCGGATGGAAAGAGAACGGGCTTTAGGGTTAGCACTCCTGTGGCAACCGCTTCTGTCCGCGGAACTTATATTTCCATGACGGCTGGCGGAGGTTTGGGTACCGGTAGCGGCATGTCTGTAATGACCCCTCCTGTATCATCCGCTCCACAGATAACGGACACTCCTTCTAACTATACACCGGCAGACAGCAAAACCTCTGTCTTTACTTCAGTAAAGGATATTTGTGGCGGTATTGGAATTCCTGTAAGCGCAGGAGAATCAACCACCCCCGATGCAAATACAGGGCTTCCTGTTTATCCTCAGAGGCACCTTGCAAGAAAGATTGCAGACATAAGGTCTGGAACTGTTTCCCTAACTTTCCAGGAAAAGGTTGCGCCTCCTGTAGTTGGAGTTCCATCTGTCAGGGCAGACCTTCCGGAGTCTGGAGCAGGGGCAAACCCAGGCACTCTTGTGGTAACGGTCACATTTTAATTAGTTCTTAACACTTTAGAAATTATCTTTGAATATAAGTCCGGTCAGGCTAAGCTTGTCCGGGCTTCTTTTTGCCATGAAATCTCCATGAAATAACATATAAAACCTACGCCGCCATGGAGCCCGGGTTGCTTGCAACCTTTTAGTCCCGCGTTAGCGGGATGAGGGTTACCGAAGGGCGGAACGGCGGTGGCGCAAAGTAATATTCCGTCGAGTTAGCCAAAAAGTATCTGGTAGAGCAAACTTAAGTTCGTCCAAAAATCCAAAATAAAAAAATACCGGCTCCCGGCAAAGAAGGCAAATCACCTTCCTGCCAAGAACCGGCTCCTAACTTTTTTTATATTTTTAACTGCTCAATTTAATTAGCCTACGGTTGCAAGAACGTAAACGTCTTTTGCACCGTCAGCTGCTTTTACGAGGGTTCCACCAACGCTGCCTGTAGAAAGGGAAGCCTTGAGGGTTGCCTCGTCTGTTGCAAAGTCCTTGTTTGTAAGAACAAGTTCCACCTTGCCGTCGTTCTTTTTGTTTTCAACGTGGATGTGGAATGTTGTACCGCGGAATTTGCGTGTAAAGTCTGCCTTCTTAACATGCTTTGGCAGGCGGGGTTCAATGCGGAGTCCGTCGTATTCTGGCATAAGACCGCAGATGAACTGGCTGAGTGCAACAAAGTTCCAGGCTGCTGTTCCTGTAAGCCAAGAGTTCTTTGCCTCTCCAAAGCGTCCGGCTGTCTTACCTGCAATCATCTGTGCGTATACGTAAGGTTCAGTCCTGTGGATTTCGGAAATGTCTTCAAGATAGGCAGGTGCAATCTTCTGGTAGTGCTCCCATGCGTCTTCAGGACGGCCAGTCTTGATTTCGCCAATGATAACCCAAGGGTTGTTGTGGCAGAAAATACCACCGTTTTCCTTGTATCCAGGCGGGTAAGATGAAACTTCACCAAGCTCAACGTGGTAAGAGCTGTATGGCGGGTCTACGATGCAGATACCGTACTTTGAATCCAGGTACTTCTTTACGCTGTCCAAAGCCTTTGCCGGGTAACC
>JAGCWT010000169.1 GCA_017961705.1 Treponema sp. | reverse complement strand
TTTCTTCATCAATATTTTGTATTGGAGAAAAATTTAAATTTGAATTTCCTAATAAAATGCATGAAATAAAAGGAGATCCATATGGAATTTCATTATGGATTGATAATAAATCTTCTGATATTGATTACATCAATCTAAAAGCCGCTTCTCTGTTTTTTAATAATGAAAAGATAGATTTACTGGATAATATGTTTTATTCAGATAGTAATGAAGAAAGAAATTACAATCTTTCTACACACAAAGTATTTGACAATGGAAGCCAAGAATTTAGTTCTATAAAAAGAAATCAACTTAAAGAATTTTTAGATACAAAAAGTTTTTCTTTTATGAAAAAACAAGATAATAGTTTACAGAACGATTATGTTATTAAAGAACTTTCTATCTCACTTCCTAAAGTAGATTTAAAAAAATCCACAAATGTAAAATTATGTTATGAAATTGAAATTTACACGAAAGATGGAAAGTGTTGGCTTAATCCTCAAGAAATAAACTTAATTTTGAAAGAAGAAACTGTAAAACTAAAATGATTTTTGAGCAAAAGTTATATATAATAATTATTGCTAAAATATAGTTTTAAAGCTTGGAAGTTTTTCAATAAAAATAATCGCATACCATATGTTCGTAGCCGACAGTGGGGATTATCCCTTCTTCTTCCTAAATTCACTGGGTGTGAAGTTGCAGCAGCGGACAAATTGTTCCGTCATGTAGCAGGGGGTGCAAAAGCCGCACTTTGCGCTTATCTGCGAGATTGTTTCGTTTGTGTTTAAAAGAAGTTCTTGGGCGCGGTCAATGCGGTGGCGGATAAGGTAGTCGGTTGGTGTGTGATCCGTATATTTTTAAAGACGCTGTTGCAGGTGGACTTGCTCATAAAACCTGTGTCTGCGATTTCTTGCAGCGAAATCTTTTGCGTAAAATTTTCTTTTATAAAGCCAATCATGTTCTTTAGGCTTTCTATGTGGTGGAAGTTTGTTTGGCCGAGCGGATCCGCATCGCTTTTGTTTTTTTAAGCGTTCAAAAATGTAATGCCAAAGTTCAAAAAACAGCGGGTTATCTCAAGCTGGTTTCCGTTGTTGCCGTTCAGCTCGCGAAGAATTTTTGCCACGCTTTTGGCATCTTTTTTTCCTTTCCTAAAAATGATGTAAGGAATCTCTTTGCTTGAAATTACTGGAAGCACATACTCGCATTCAACTTCCGGTGAAGAAATCAAAAGACGGTGGTGGATGACCGTGATTATGTATTTTAGCTATAGTGTTGATGTAAAAATAAATACGCAGGAGAAGGCGCGATGAAAAGTTTTATTGTTAAAAAAAGAGGCAGGACTTTTGTTCTTTCTGGCATTGCAACGCTTCTCATACCTGGGCTGGACATCTTATGGATGGATGCAGAATTCTTTATTTAGGATAAGTGGTGATTCAGGAATTGCGCGATGATTCCTTAATTAGAAAGCCTGATTCAAACGGGGTGAACCTTATTTATACCAAGGAATGAACCTGGCAACGGAAGAACCGTCACCCTGAGCTTGACTCAGGGTCTGTATAGGTTTTGGATTTCTTCTTCTACAGATCCCGAAACCACATTCGTAGCAAGTGCGTGCGAATGTGGCGTAGCAGTTCGGGATGACAGGCTTCATTTGTGATGGCAGGCTTTCTTGTGCTATAGCCCTGCAACTTTTATAAAACCAATTTTTCTGCTATAATTTTTTCATGCCAAAAACAAAGCCACAGGTTCGCAAAGAAATAAGGGAGCTGCTTGCTTTCAAAAGCACACATGATCTTCAAAATGAATCCGATAAAATTTGCTCTGCTTTTTTGCAGACCAGTTTCTATAAAGAGTCGGATGCAATCCTTAGCTACATGCCCATGCAAAGAGAAGCCTCTCCGCTTGCCGTAACACAAGCCGCGCTAAAAGACGGAAAGCTTCTTGCCCTGCCGCGCGTAGTTCCCAATACAAGCATGATGGACTTTTACCTTATAAAAAAAGACATTCCTTTGCAAGACCAGCTTACCAAAGGCGCTTGGGATATAGATGAACCTTCTGCCTGCTGCGAAAATATCTTTCCCCTTATTGGAAAGCTAAAAAAAATGACAGTGATTGTTCCGGGACTTGCCTTTACAAAAGATGGCCAGCGTCTGGGGCACGGAAAGGGCTTTTACGACATCTACATAAGCCGCCTCTTGGAAAGGGCAGGTCAGGCAGGAACCCGGGTAACTCTTGCAGGTCTTTGCTTTGCCTGCCAGCTTGTGCCTTCTCTTCCCGTTGAGGAGCATGACATTAGAATGGATTTAATGCTTACGTCACTTCTTTGAATCTACGGAAAAGACCTTGAAGATTGGGTCTTCGGGAAGGTACCTCTCCAGTATTTCCAGGAACATTTTGTCCGTAGCCTTTTCCAGTTCCACATAATTGGAAAGGTATTCTGTTGCGCTGCCTTCCAAAAGTCCCTGCTGAATAAGTTCCGCAGTTCCAGCGTTTGTCTGCGTCTTGCTAAGCTCGCCCGAAATCCACTTTGTCTTTATTGCCTTTACGCTTTTTTCTACATCCTGCTGTGTGCGCACTTTCTTCTTCTTCTTTGCATCACCATCTGCTTCAGAAGGTGTGGAAACTGTAAGGTCGCTCTTTAATGAATTGAATGCCTTTTTGTAAGCGCTGTAAAAATTGTTTGTGTGAAGGACAGCATCTGCCTTTAGCATTCCCACCTGAACAGAAGGGGTTGCAAGTGTGTAGCTGCATTTTATGTCGTCCTTTTGTGCCTTTAGAAATTCCTGTGTCCTTGCGCTAAGTTCAATCAAAAGGGCGTTAAAAAGAACCCTCTGTTTTTTTTCTTCCGGGCATTGGAAGTAGTAAAGTACCGGGTCAAAGAAGTCTTTTGTTGGAACAAGGATTGGAACTCCGTTGGGTGCCATCTCTGGAGTCTTGTCTGTTGCATACAAATGCCTAAGCTGAACCCGCCTTGTCTTGTTCTTGAATTCCGCTTTTGGAAATTCCGCTTTTGCCCTTGAACCGATTGACTTTAGGATTCCAAAGCTTGACTCTGCATATTTTTCTATCTCGTTGAATTTAACGTCTCCAACAACAACCAGTGAATAGAGCGTTGCGTTTAAAAGATGGGTGTAGGCGTTTGTAATGGAGCTAAGGCTTGTCTCTTTTAGGACTTCCGTCTCCGTGTCGTACAGCCTTTCGTATGGCGTTCCACGGTAAAGGTATTTTAGCGCGTTAAAGTTAAGCTGGTTCCCAAGTCCTATGATTGTGCTTGCCCATTGCGCCTTCTGCTCGTGAACAAGTGAGTCTGCAATTACCGCATCCATTTCGCCAAAGATAACGGCATCGCTTGCGGCCTTAAAGACAGCCGGCAGGTCGCAGCTAAGGCATTCAATCGTAATGTAAGAAACCCTCTGCTGTGTCCATGCAAGAATTTCCGGTATGCCAACAAAAGTGTTCTGCTGTTTTTGCTTGGAAAGAAGGGACTGTATGTTTCTTGCAAATGAGTTCACCATTACTGTGCGCAAGAGGCGTTCCTTTTCTGGGGATGAACATTCACCTCCGCTGATTGCTATGGAAAGGAGAGCCGTCCTTGAGTCTGCCGTGGTTTTTACGGTAAGGGGAATTCCGTTTGTAAGATTTGTGGTCTGGATTAAAGGAGCATTTTTATAGAAGAAATATTCAGCCGTGTTGAGAGGGGAAACTTCAATTCCTGCGCTCATCTGCCGCTCAGCCTTTCTAAGCTGCTTCTGTTCCATCTGCAAAGCCTTTTGAATTTCAAGCTCGCTGGAATACCAAGATGCGTTTTCTGCAGTTACATGTACGTAGCCCTTCTGGTCAAAAGCCGCCTTGGATTTTTTGTAGACTTCGCTATTCAAAAGAACAAAAGTGTAGGGCTCTTCTTTTTTTATCTCGTCTGCAATATCCTGCCTGCCTGCAAACTTAATGTCGCGCATAAGATTCAAAAACCTTTCGTAGAATCCTTCGCTTCCCATGCTGGAGTCAAGGGCCCACCAGTCTGCAAGGAGCTTCATGCATTCAACTGAATCTCCAGTAAGCTTTAGGTATTTTGCCAGAATGGAATTTTGTGCCGTGATGAATTCATCTTCGGAAAAACTTGCTGAATTTTTTGCAATGGCCGCAAAAAGTTCGCACTGGTCTACTGGGGACGGAACTTCCTTGTTTGCCTTTTTGTCTGCAGCCGATGCAAAGAGATAGGGCTTTTCCAAAAGTGCCTGGAGGATTAGCCTTGAACTTGAGCTTCTCTGGGCACTGGCCGCATTAAGGTAGTCCTTTGAGCGTATTGAAACTACAGGTGATGCAAGCTCACCTTTTTTGAATGCAGAGCCAGATGAATTGAATGCCGCCGCCGCAATGTCTGCATGGGTCATGGGGAGGCTTGTGTACTGGATTACAATCTGGGTAAGGTCCTTGGAAAAAGACGGATCTGTAAGGACAAATTTTTTCTTTGCATCTTTTCCGCTTGAAGGGGAAAGCCCCTGTGATGCCGGGGAAGGCCTTCTGTCTCCTTCGTAATATGATGACCAAAGGGAGAAATATTTTAGCGCAAGGTTGTAGACAGACTGTGCGGAAATGTTTCCTGTTATGAAGAGGGCAGAGTTGTCCGGAGTGTAGTAGCGCCTTGCTATGTCCATAAGAACTGTGCGCACTTCCTGGGGTGAATACTTGGAAAATAGGGCGGGGTAGATTCCTGAGTCCTGCTTCCACGGCTCTTTTGAAAAGACCCTGCCGTCTATTGCGGAGTTGATAAAACCGGTTGTGCTTGTTGCGTAGTCGTCAACTTCTTTTTTTAGCTTGTCGTATTCATACTGAATTTCTTCGTCGGAAAAGAGGGGCTGCATGGCGCATTGGGAAAAGGCCTTTATTACGTCTTCCAAGTCTCCCTGCGTGCAGTCTGCCGTGTAGCTTGCACTGTCTGCGTTGCATGATGGGGTTACCTTTACGCTTTTGAATATGTTTGTGCCAAGTGCAATGGAAGTTTGCGGAAATAAGTTTGCGTAGAGCTTAAAAAAGCCTGCGTTGCTTGCACTTTGCGAAGACATGCCGGCCTTGCAGACAAATTCTGTTCTGAGTACAGCTGAGTTTGTGTCTTCCTTTACAAAAATGGTAAGACCGTTTGTAAGGGACATGATGTGGAGGGTTCCCATGTTGTTTTCCAGGGGAACGGCAACAGCCTTGTATGGTGGAGGCTCAACGCTAACAGCCTGACCCTGTGCCCGCTTGGAATATGTTATGCCAAAAAGAAAAAAACTTGCAAGATATAGTGAAAAAATCTTTTTCATATAAGACATTTTACACCTTTGCTTGTCTTTGTTCAATCAACACACCCATTGCCTTGTTAACGTCCCTTGCAAAAAAAGCCTAGCCCCGATTGGAAGGGCGCGGAACGCGTTGCCGCAGGCAATGGAGCGAAAGCGGAACCCTGGAAAGCGGGTAAAATTTGCCACCTGCAATTTGGGGAAATCACAGGCGGTAAAAGATGGCCTTTGCTCCAGAAAAAAATTCAGGAGGACTATTCGTACATGCTGTTTAGCACGCGGTAGACCATGTTCACTTTTTCTTTTTGTGCAACCGAGAGGTCTGAATTGCTTGCGTCGTCGATGAGTTTTTCCAGTGACGAAAGGCTTTCGTTGAGTGCCGTGGCAAAACCGCGCGAGACTTTGAACCAGTATGTTCCGCAGCCGTCCGTGAAGAGGCAGATGAAGCCCAGTTCGTGGGAGGCCTGCTTTGCAACCGTAACACGCATTAGGCAGTCGATGGAATTTACGAGTTTTACAAGCCCACTTGTGCCGTCGCTTTCCACGCTGTTTATGTTGATGTTCATCTTGCGCTGCCAGCGGTCTTCTGCAATTGGGTCAAGGTTCAGGCGGTTGGTGGCTTTGATGATGAGTTCAAGCTTTTCGCCGTTCATGAGCTTGAAGCCGTGGCCTGGGTATATGCAGCCGCGCATTTCGCCAATCTGTGCAAGTAGGCTCTGGTTTTCTTCTGTCTTTGCCGCGCCCTTGAGTTTGTCCCAGGGGAGCTTGACGACTTTCTTTCCCTTTGACTTTTCAAATTCAAAGGTTTCGCCGCCAAAGCTGATTGTGTTTTCTTGGACCTTTGCTTCTTTCTTTTCTTTTCTGCTTTTCTTGGACTTTTCTTTTTCCGACTTTTCCTTTTCGCGGAAGGATGCGCCTTCGTATTCAAGGTTGCCGGTGAGGGTTCTTCCCTTTTTGCCGCGGGCTGAACTTAGCTGGCTTTCCAGGTTTGGATCAATTTTGTAAAGTTCCTTTTTTGTGAGCGGGGAAACGCTCATTGCAAAGGTTCTGCTTGTCTTTACGATTTCGCCTGCAACGATGTAGAGCGGGTTTGTCCTGAACATGGATGAGCCGGGGTGGATTGTTATGTGGTCTGCTGTTAGGCTGCGGTAGGTTTCACGGCCTTCCCTTACGCAGACGAACTGAATCATTCCGCTTGCAATGCAGCAGAGGTAGTCGTCCATGCTGCCGCCACCCGTGATTGGAAGCTGTAGCCTTTGCGATACGATTTCTTCCAGCTGTATTTTTATGTTGAGGATTTCTGCCATTACGCGCTCGTCTAGGTAGTTGTTCCTGCAGAACTTTTCCTTGTTGCTTGCGGACACGTAGTTCTTAAAGAGCTTTACGTAGCTTACAAAGTCTCCCTGCAGGTCGCGGAAGGAGTGGTGGGCTTTTCTTGCGTCCATTTCTTCTCCGGGCGGAAGTACGAAGGGGGAGTTTGCGCTTAGGAATGAAGATGCAATGAGGACTTCTTCTAGGACTTCCGGGTAGCGCATGATGCTTTCTACGATGATGCGGCTAACGCGGGGTTCCAGGGGGAATTCCACCATTAGCTTTCCTGTTTTGCTTAGGGTTCCGTCTTTTTCTATGGCCCTTAGGAGGTTTAGCGTCTGGACTGCTCCCAAGAGGCCTTCCTTCTGAGGCGGTGAGATAAAGTCGAATTTGTCAAAGTCCGTAATGCCAAGTTCTGCCATGCGGAGGACTACCTCGCTAAGGTCCGTGCGGTAGATTTCTTCCGTCGTGTATTCCTGGCGGCTGTCGAAGTCCTTTCTTGGGTAGAGGCGGTAGCAGGTGCCGGGACAGGTTCTTCCTGCGCGTCCACGCCTTTGGTTGCAGCTTGCCCTGCTGACTGGCGTTTCTATTAGGCTTGACGTGAATGTGCGCGGGCTGTAGAAGTTGAGCTTGGCAAGGCCTGAGTCTATTACTGTTGTAACTCCGTTAATGGTTACGGATGTTTCTGCTATGTTTGTGCTGATTACGACCTTTTTCTTTCCGAATGGGGGCGAGTCAAAGACCTTTTCCTGGTCTTCCTTGGGCAGCCTTCCGTAGAGGGGAACCAGGTGCAGCTTTGAGTGGAAGGGGGCGTTTGCAAGTCGTTCCACGCAGTCCTTGATGATTTTTTCGCCGGGGAGGAAGATTAGTATGCTGCCGTCTTCCTTGTTGTCCAGTACGCGGTCAATCGTCTGTTCTATCTTGGCAAGCAGGGCGTCGCTTGAAGCGTCTGTTAAAGTGCTTGCGGGTATTGCGGGCGGATCGTAGACCATTGCCACCGGGAAAATCTGCGTGTCTATGGTGACTATTGGGCAGCCGCCAAAGTATTCGCTGAAAGCCTCTGCGTTCATTGTGGCGGAGCTTACTATTACCTTAAAGTCCTTCCGCTCTGCCAAAACCCTTTTTAGGAGACCAAGTACAAAGTCAATGTTAAGGCTTCTCTCGTGTGCCTCGTCCACCATTACAACGGAATACTTGGACATCCAGGGGTCAAGCTTCATTTCCTGCAGGAGGATTCCGTCGGTCATGATTTTTATCTTTGTGGTAAGGTCTGTCTTGTCTTCAAAGCGCATCTTGTAGCCAACAAGACCCGGGTACTTTGTGTGCAGCTGCTTGGAGATGAATTCGCTTACGCTAAGGGCTGCAATGCGCCTTGGCTGGGTTACTGCAATCACTCCGTTTTCTGAATATCCTGCCTCGTGCAGAATAACCGGAATCTGAGTGGTCTTTCCAGAGCCGGTTGGGCTTTGCACTACAATTACCTGGTTTTCCTTTAGCGTGTCAAGAATGCGTTGCTTTTGCTCATAGACTGGAAGGCTTTTGTAATCTATTGCCATACGGTTTTTCCTTCAAATTGCTCCATCAATTTTTTTCTCTCTCTTAGGTAGTTGCCCCATCTTTTTTGGCCTTGACCGTTAAGCTCCCCAATCAGGTCGTCGTCAAGAATCCTGATTTCGTAGAAGCGGTCGGGGGCGATGTAGGTTGTTACGATTACCGGGTTAACAAGTGCTATGGAAAGGTTTGAATCCTTGTCCTTTAAGAACCTTACCTGGGTTATGTAGCCGTCTCCGGTGTAGTCCCTGTTGGTTTCCGGCTTTGCAAACTGAGGGTTTGTCCTCTGCCCGCTGATCGTGTTGCCCATTGAATAGAAGATAATTTTGCGGGGAACGTTTCCAGAATCCGCCACAACTTCCCAGTCCTTGGATACGTGGGGGTGGTTGCACCAGATTACGTCTGCGCCGGCGTTCAAAAGGTCGTAGTAGAAGTTCTTCTGCGAGCTCCTAATGCTAAAGATGTACTCCGGGTCGGAGCAGTGTATGCTTACTACGAATATGTCGCAGGGGTGGGCCTTTCTTAAAGCCTTCATGTCTTCTATAAATATGCTGCGGTTCTTGCTGTTGGGAACAAGAAAGTCTATGTAGGAAGAGCAGGTTGGGCTGTTGAGGATTTCCGTTACGGCTACAAAAAGAATCTTCCAGTTGCCGCTTTCTATTACCTGGTAGCTCCAGGGGCCGTTCTGCCTTTCCTTTAGTCCTGCCGCGTATACCGGGCGGTCGCTTTCCTTTGTGGCTTCTATTTTTGCGTCAAAGTATTTCTTTGTCTGCTGGATTCCGTTTAGGCCCTGGTCGTTGGTGTGGTTGTTTGCAAGGCTAAAGACGTTGAATCCCGCGTCTATTGCTGCCTGTGCGTAGTCTCCGTGCACGTTGAATGCGGGGTAGTTGGAGAAGGGGCGGTTTTCTGCAACCGGTGTCTCCAGGTTTGCAAAAGTAAGCGGACTCTGCTTTATTAGTTCCTCTATGTCCTTGTAGATGCGCGGAAAGTTGCCCTTTGACCAGTTTGGCGTGTGGGCCATTATGTCTCCCGCAAAGGTTAAAAGGATTGAATCCTCTGAGTCGAATGCACTTTTTGAATTTACAATGGATGTGCCGTCTGCAAAGTGGGTGTTGTAATAGTCTTTGCCGTGACCGGAAGCCAAACCCTTTGAGTTTTTGCCGCCGGTCGTTGCACATGATGATATTGCAAGTGACAGCGCAAGGGAAAGGGCTATCCCAATTACACCCAGCGCCGCCTTTTTTGTTGATTTTACAACCATCAGCTGATTTTTCCTGCCTGTACAAGGGTGATTGCGCTTGTTACCACAATCTCTTCCACTGAACAGCCACGGCTAAGGTCGCTGATTGGTTTTGCAAAGCCCTGTAGGATTGGGCCGTAAGCGTCTGCACCTGCAAACCTCTGCACAAGCTTGTAGCCAATGTTTCCAGCTTCAAGGCTTGGGAAGATGAGGGTGTTAACCTTTCCTTCGATTGGGGAACCTGGTGACTTTCTTGCCGTAACTTCCGGAATAAGGGCTGCATCTGCCTGGAGTTCACCGTCCAAAAGAAGGTCGGGTGCCTTTTCCTTTGCAAGCTTGAATGCTTCCTGAACCTTAAGAACGTCCTCAAGCTTACCGCCGCTTCCCTTTGAAGAGAAAGAGAGGAGGGCAACTGCCGGTTCTGCATCCAAAAGCTCGCGGCAAGACTTTGCTGAGTCCACTGCTATGTCTGCCAGCTGCTCACTTGTTGGGCGTGGGTTTACTGCACAGTCTGCAAAGATAACGTATCCGTCCTTACCCCATTTAGAGTTGTGGGTGTCCATAACAAAGCAAGAAGATGCAGTCTTGGTTCCCGGGGCTGTACCGATTACCTTAAGGCCTGCGCGGAGAAGGTCTGCCGTTGCGCTCAAAGCACCGGAAACCATTGCGTTAGCCTTTCCTGTGCGAACCATCATTGCGCCAAAGCTGAGCGGGTCTTTTAGCATGTAGGCCTTTCCTGCTTCCACATCCGGAACTTCTGCCTCACCGGTCTTCTTGTTAACCTTGCCCTTGCGGAGTTCAAAATATTCCTTTCCAAATTCTTCAAGCCATTCAGACGAAGCTGGGTCAATTACGCTGATTCCTTCAAGTGAAACACCCTTTGAAGCTGCAACTTTTTCCACATCAGCCTTTTTTCCAAGCAGGGTGACTGTCTTTGCAAGCTTTTCCTTAACAATCTTTGCGGCAGCCTGTACGGTGCGCTCCTCGGTACCTTCGGGAAGAACCAGCGAATTCTGGTATTCCTTGGCCTTGTTTTTCATTTCTTCAACAAAATTCATAATTTATGCCTCTAAAGTAAAAATGTTGGTAAATTTTTGCGGAATGTCCGTTGAATGTATTCTACTATTATTGAAGTGAATTTACAAGTGGAAAGTTTTTCCTATCTTTTTCCGCGGCACAGCGGGTTTATCAGACGTATTTACCTGGGAGCTGAGCCCAAAATTGATTTCTGTTTTTTTTGCTTACCGGATTTCCCGCAAACTAGTATAACGAACATACAGGTTGGTGAGCTTCCTATGTTTTTTGTCAATAGGTTAAGCCGCTCCTGATTCCTCTTTTTGATTTATTGCACATTCTGCAAGTTCTTTTGTTGAAGGCTTGCGGAATGGTCGCACCTCGAACTTACTTCCGGTTCTAAGCATAATGTATAAAAGCTCTGCAAGTTTTCTTGCAATAGCAACTATAGCCTTTCTTTTGTTTTTGGATTGAAATTTTACCATGTAGTTATATTTTAGCTTTAATGCACTGTCCGCCTTGCTTCTTATCAATGACCAGCTTGCCATCACAAGCAATGAGCGAAGGTATCCGC
>JAGCWT010000168.1 GCA_017961705.1 Treponema sp. | reverse complement strand
CAAAAGAGATGCTGAACCCCGGCTTCGCTGACACTACTTACTTGCCAAAGAGTAAAAAGCCATGGAGGGCGGCTTAGCGCATGCAGAATCGCTGGCGATTCTGCAATCCAGAGGAAAATCCAAGGATGGATTTTCCTCTGGCAAACCTAGCCCCGATTGAAAGGGTTGCGCAGCAAGACCGCGGAAGCGGGCCGGAGCGATAGCGGAGCCCTGGAAAGCGGGTAATAAATGGCATTTCCTACTGTTTGCGGTTTAGTTGGAGGTTAAAATAGGAAAGCTGCTCCAAAAAAGAAAAAAGAGAAAATTCTAGAGGTTTAGCTTGCTCAAAAGTTCGTAGAGGTCGCTATTTTTTATTGACTGGAAGACAACCCTGCCGTCCATGCAGAACTTTCCACCCTCGGGGCGCAGGCGGCCAAGGATTGCGATTGGGTTTTCCTCGTTTACGGAAGGCTGGGCGCTGTCGAAGTTTACGGTAAGGTAGCCAAAGAACTTGTTGAACTCCTTGTTGTAGACCAAAAGCGTACACTTCCAGCTGCCGTCTGGCGAAGTTTCTACGTTGGCGATTTTTCCAACCCAGACTACGTAGCAGTCGCGGAAGAGGTTCTTTAGGCCACCGGTGTTTTTGTCCACAACGTCTTCCCAGGAATAGTTGTCGCGCAAAGTGGAAAATTCCGGGTCGCGGTCGGCGTGGGTCTTTGGGTCTTTAAAGAGCTGTTCCTTTAGGTTTGAGGCCTTTACCTTTATGGAAGAAGATGCGTTGCTGTAGGTTAGGCGGTTTATTTCTACCAGGGCTGCATTTTCGCGCTTTGCCTTAAAGAGTTTTATTGCGTCTTCGTAGCTTTTGTTTATCTGCTTGTCGTCCAAGATGTAGTCGTCTACGTAGCTTCCGCCAAGGTCATCCTGAACTGCATTCTTTTGTTCGTCGCTTGTGAGGGCAATGGGGTCAAAGTCGTCTGTTGCCGGGGTCTTTTTTGAAGAGGTGACGCTGCATGTTACTATACATATAGAGGCCACAATTCCCGCAATAAGTCCCAAGAGCACGCAGTTTCTTACCAAGTCCGGGTTGAATCCCAGTGGCGGGTAATAGTTTTTAATTTCGCCGGTGTCCTTTAGCTTGCAGATGTCCGTATAGTCTTTGACGGTCCTGATGAATTCCATTGCGGCACGGGCAGTTTCGTTGCCTGGGGAAATGTTGAGGACCTCCATGTAGTATTCAATGGCTCTTTCTGTGGCACCCCTGCGGAGGAAGATTACGGCCTGGCCCAAAAGGAGCTCCGTGTTCTGAATTTTTATTTCGCGCGCAAGGTCATAGTATTTTACCGCATTGCCCTCGTCCCCTACATAAAGACAGGATGTGCCGAGTGCAAGATAAAATTCAAAGCTCCCCTTATAGTTTGCAGAATGTGATTCCAAAAGGGTTATGGCATAGTGGAATTTCCGCCTGCGCATAAGAGTCCTTGCTTCGTCCAATACGGTGCGCTTCATTATTAATTCATACTCCGGATTTTTTCTAAAATTGCGTCCAACTCCTTATTTAAACGATTTAACTCTTCTTGGTCAATAAGTTCACTGTCATTTTCCAGCGATTTTATGTAGTTGATGAGGTTATGGATGTATTTTGTGTCCAGCTGTTCCTCGGTTATGACGATTGGCTCGTCTTTTGCCTTAGATGACTTTGAATTTGAAGCCTTTTTCTTTGAATTTGAGGATGAATTTGACTCTTTTGCTGTCTTTGCGCTTTCCAAAGGAGCATTTTCTGCAGAAGCTTTGCTTGCCTGTGAATATGCATCAGAGTCTAAGCCTTCTTCGTCTTCCTCTTCTTCTTCATAGTAAGAGGCTATGTTTGGCATTCCGACCCACCACTTTGCGCCAAGTGCGTCTTTGCGTGGTTTCTTGACCTTTTTTTCTTCTTCCACACCGGCAAAGAGGTCTGAGAAGTCCTTTGGTTCACATTCATGAAGAACTGTACGTCCCTCTTCCAGTGCCAAAAGGAATTCATCTCCAGCCGGGGCTTCTGTGTCCGTTCCAACAGAAATATAGAAGGTTATTACCTTTGAATCGTTCTTTTCCAGCTGAATTTCCGGCCAGTTTACGCAAAGGGCTGAGTTGTTGTATGAAAGGACAGAGTTAAAGCTTCTTGAAGTCTTTACGGATGGAACCCATGAATTCTTAGAAAGCGTGTCCTTGTTGGAGAGGGTTACCTCGTGCGTAGGGTTAATTCCCTTGCCCTTGAGCAAAAACTGAACGGATGTGTCGCCGTTGCTGGAGCAGATCCACTTTTCTTCTTCCATTGTGTCAAACTGCATTTCCTTGTCTATATGGTCGCTTGTGGCCGTCATAAAATGATTTCCTGACGGTTCTCCCAAGACAGTATCGAACATGCCCTTAAGGCTAAAGGTCTGCTTCTTCTTTCCAAGGTTAACAAGGTAGGCGCTTACACGAAGGACGTCTGCCACTGAGGAAGATGAATCTGACGGCATAAAGGTAAAGTCTATTACGACTATTCCCTGCTTCTTTATTGTATAGGCAAGCTGTGCACCGTATGGGGTTCTGCGCGACTGGCACACAACGCCGGATTCACGGTTAAGGTTGTACTCGTGCTTTCCAATTCTTACGCCAAAATGGTTTGAGCTGAAGGAATCGTATGCAGACAAAAGGGGTATTTCGCTTCCCTTTTCGTTTATGGCATAGATGCAGAATGAACCGGTTCCCTGTTTTACAGAGAGTTTTAGCTTGCCTTCAGAAACGGAAAAAGACGAGTCTTTTTTGTAGGCCCAGCCGGTGTAGTCGTCCACGTTGTAGCTTGGCTCATCCTTTGCAAAGGTGGAAAAAGGCATTGCAAGGAGGATAAGTGGCAGCATTACGCGTGGTACGAGCGTTTTTCTAAAGAAAGTTGCAATTTTCATAGGTCTACTCCGGGCGCTTCTGGCTTTCTGATTCCTTTCTTTCAAGGACTCTTTCTAGGAATGCAGCCTTTGCCTTTAGTGCCGCAAGATCTTCGTCTGCAACACCCTTGCTGCTATAGGTCTCGTCTCCGTATGACTGGCCGCTTGACTGTCTTGCTTCAAGTTCGCTCTTGGAAGACTGGCTTTCCAGTTCCTTTATCCTTTTTTGAGCGTCACCAAGCTGGCTGCTAAGGCCTACCATGTCCTCGGTCTGGTATTCCCTAAGTTGGCGCTCGTAGTTTTCCCTTGAACTAAGGAATTCTTCTCCTGTCATCTTTAAAAGATACATGAGTTTTTCTTCCCTGCCGTACTGCTTTATCTCTTCCAGGCGGAATTTTGCGTCCGGAACCTTGGCATCTGTTGGGAATTCATTTACCACGCGCTCGTAAAGTGGTTCAGCCGTGGCATAATCACAGTCTTCATAGAAACATTCCGCTATCCAATAAAGGGCGGATGCAAACATGGGATCATTTGGATTGTTGTGGCAGAAGTCGCTAAGCACAAGAACCGCGCTGTCGTTTCTGGAAAGGTAGTGGAGCCCCCTGCCCTTCTGGTACTGGACGGCAGTGCAAAGCGGATCATCCTTAAAATCTGCAAGGAATTTGTCGCAGTCGTTTACCGCAGCTGAAAATTCTCCCGCATACATTTCGCTCATTATGAGCATGTACCAGGTGTTGGCAGTAGAATAAGCCGGAACCGAAACAGCCTGTCTTAGAAAGACTATGGAACTTGCCCAGTCTTTTATTCTAAAGGCCTCAAGTCCCTGTTCCCTTGATTCTATTTTATTGTTGGCAAATGCATTGCCCTCAAAAGTGCCGTCTGCTGCCGGTAATGGCGCCTGCAAGCAAGCAAAAAGCGCTACGGCTGCGAAAGTCCTGATGGTATTTGTCTTTCCCATTTTAATTCCCCCGAAAAAAACGAGGAGCCGGAAACGACAATGTCTGTTCCCGCTTCCAAAACCGAATTTACAGTGGACGGATTAATACCTCCGTCTACGGAAATAAGGAATTTATACCCCTTCTCCCTTTGTATATCGGCAAGAGCGCGAACTTTTTGAACCGTATAAGGAATAAGTTTTTGTCCCCCAAAACCGGGGTTTACAGTCATAACAAGTACAAGGTCTGCAAAAGGCAGCAAATGCTCCATTACGCCAATGGGAGTGGCTGGGCAAATTGCAATTCCGGCCTTTTTTCCGGCTTTGTGAATCAAATCAAGGCACAAATCGGCATGGTTTGTGCCTTCCATGTGGAAGGTAACGTAGTCGGCACCCGCAGCTATAAAAGAAGGAATGCTCTGTTCTGGCTTTTCCACCATAAGATGCACGTCGAAAGGCAACTTTGTGCACTTTCTGATTGAAGTAATTACCGGCTGACCATAGGAAACCGGAGGAACAAAATGGCCGTCCATAACGTCAATGTGGACGAGGGAACCGCCATTCTGCTCAATTTTAAGGATTTCCCCTCCCAGATTGGCAAAATCCGCAGAAAGGAGGGATGGAGATAGCATAACGTTTTTCATTCTAATTAACCGCCAATATAATCCAATATTTTCTTTGCCTTGCGTGAATTTTGATTTACCACGCGCGTTTTTTTCTTTTCTGTAGCGTCTGGCTTTGCATTGGATTCATCGCCTTCAATCAGGGCTTTTTCCTTTGCCTCTTTTTCTGCAGCTTCGTCATAGGCTGGCTGGGCCAAGTCTCGGACTGCCTGCATTACGGATGAATACTTGCCCTTTGCAAAGATGTCTAGCCCTGTTCCCTGAGTGGCAGGATCGGTGCTTTCTATGTACTGGGCGCAGAGGTCTGCAAATTCGGGGCTGCCGTACTTGGCAAATTCTTTTCCCAAGGCATAGCGGAGGCTAAGATGCTTTCCGTTCTGCAAAGTGCTTTTTGCAAGCTCCATAACATCGGAAATACCGCTTCCGTTTTCCAAAAGCGCGGCTGCAACCTGTGCCTTGTGCTGGTCGGAAGCCTTTGGGTCTTTAAGAACGCCAATAAGGTATTCGTTTCCTTCCGAACTGTTAAGTTTTGCAAGAACCTTGCAGCATTTGTCGCGCACAACCTTCTCTTCCTTGGTGTCCCTGCAGCGGTAAACCAGGTATGGAATTGCGGATGAAATGCCCTGCTTTTCCACAGTGGCAATGGCTTCTAGGCGGACTTTGTAGTGGGAGTCGCGCAATGCCTGTTCAATAACCTTGTGGGCACGGTCATCGCTAAAGTTTGAAAGTCCCTTTATTACGTATGCACGGAAGTTTGGATCTTCATCTTCATAAAGGTCTATAAGAAGATCCTCCGCTTCGCTTTTACCCATCTGGCCAATGGCTTCTGCACAATACATCCTTACGTGGGAATTTTCGTTCTGATCTTCTGCAAGGGATGCCATTTTGTCGTAGGTTTCAACAGCCTTAAGCTTGCCCAAAACCTTTACAAGTGCCTGGCGCTCCGGAAGGTTAAGGTCTGCCCTTTCCATAAACTGTGCCAAAAAGCGGGCTTCGTCACTTCCGCCAACTTCGCCAATGGCAACAAGGGCTTTTAGGAAAAATTCCTCTTCTTCCTTTGCAATGATTTCTACAAGTCCCGGAAGGGCACTCTGGCTCTTTACCTTTGAAACGTAATTGAATGAAGCCTCCACCAAATTTGACTTCTTTCCGTAGGGGTCGTTTACAATGTCTACGGCATAGTCTTCAAGGCATGGGTCTTCCAAGGCCGCAAAATAGTTGAGAATCTTCTCGCGGACACCGTTGCTCTTTGTTTCCTGGAACAAATCGTATACGGCATTCACAAAGCGGGGATCCTTGTTGTCCTTTATTTCCTGGAGGATTTCCACAATCTTGCTTTCCAGGCCAAATTTAAAGGCATCCTCGGTTGACTTTACATATTCATCCGTAGCATGGTCTATGTTCTTCTGCAGGGCTTCGTCTATCTGCTCCGCACTGTAAGTTTTGGGGCGCTTTGCATCTGGAAAGATTTTTTCCCTGTTGGGATAGACAAACTCGCTTTCCTCTTCCTCCGCTTCTGCCTGAGCCTGGAGTTCGCTTACTGCATCCAGCAAAGCCTGATCATCTGCTTCTGCCGGAAAAACAAATGCGCATAGAGAAAATGCCAATAAAACCAATAAAAAAATCTTATTCATACTGAATTCCGTCCTCTATTCAACTTAAACAGCATTTGACTGAAATTGTTGCAAAAAATTTTCTTTGTACTGTAAATATCGGCCCTGGACGATTGATTCACGAATTTCTTTTACAAAGTGCTGCAAAAAGTAGAGGTTGTGGTAGCTTGCAAGCATGGAAGAAAGAATTTCCTGCTCGCGGAAGATATGCCTAAGGTAAGCCCTGGAGTAAGTTCTGCACACTTTGCAGTTGCACTGGCTGTCTACCGGCGAAAAGTCGTGCTCAAAGCGCTTCTGCTTTATGCTGAGCATGCCGTGGTGGGTAAAATAAAGTCCGTGGCGGGCAATTCTGGTAGGCTGAACGCAGTCAAACATGTCCACTCCGTATTCAACAGCCTGAAGGATGTACTGTGGCGTTCCAATTCCCATAACGTAAAGCGGCTTTTCCTTTGGCAAAAGGGCAGCAGTAAAGGCAAGCATAGAGTTGAATTCCTCTGCTGGCTCCCCTACGCTAAGTCCGCCGATTGCAATGCCCGGGGTGTCCAGGGATGCAACAAATTCTGCGCTCTGCTTCCTAAGGTCTTCGTAAAAATTGCCCTGTACTATAGGAAAGAAAGCTCCCTTGTAGCCCTGCTCCCTGTGCAAAAGCCATTCATTATGAGCCCTAACAGCCCAGTCACTTGTTATGCGAAGGTCTTTTTCCGCCTGCTTTTTTTCCACACCGTATTCCGTGCAAACGTCAAGCTGCATCTGTATGTCGCTGTTAAGCTTTACCTGGGTTTGCACAACGTTTTCCGGGGTAAACAAATGCTTGCTTCCGTCTATGTCGCTACGGAAAGTAACGCCTTCTTCCTTGATTTTCCGCAAGGCAGAAAGAGAAAATACCTGGAATCCACCAGAATCAGTCAAAAAATTCTTGTCCCACTTTGTAAAACCGTGAAGTCCCCCAGCCTCCTGAACCAAGTCAGCACCGGGGCGCAAATACATGTGATAGGTGTTGGCAAGTATTATCTCAAAGCCAATTTCGTCAAGAGAATCCTTGTCTACGGCCTTTACGGTACCTTTTGTTCCCACAGGCATAAAAACAGGAGTGTGTACGTCTCCATGCGGAAGGTGAATCACACCGGTTCTTGCACGGCAGCTTTTATCTTCGCTTTCAATCTCAAAAAAATGTTCTATCATATATCTTTCCTAAAATATCATGTCTTAGCATACTTTAGCAATAGACAGCTTATGGCTATAAAGAGGAATACAGGAACCCAGGCCCCGGTAAGCGGAGGAATGGCTCCAAACCTTGCCATGAGCATGGTTATCATCTGTATTATATAGAAGAGTACGGCGGCAGAGACACAGAGGGCAAGGCTTATGATAAGGACGTTCTTCCTTGTTTTTCCGCTAAGACCTACTGCAAGGAACACTACTATAAAGACTACAAAGGGAAAAGAATACTTCTTGTAGTAAAGAGACCTTGCCTCTCCGCTGGGAAGACCTGCCCTTTCCAAGTGGACAATGTATTCGCGGGCCTCCCTTGTGTTTACGGTCTCTACATTGACGGTATTGTTACGGAAAGTCTCTGGCGGTTCATTCAGCATGGAAAGATGGCTTTCGTCCGGGCTAAGGGCAACAAAAGCAGAATCCCCGTTCTTTTTGTAAAGGGTTGCATCCGGAAGCAGCCAAACGGTTTCTCCCCAAATGGCAAATGGTGCGTAGATAAGACAGTCAAAACTTTTGTCTTCATTCCTAAAGAGGATGTAAAGATTTGCAAGGGTCATTCCATCTTCGTTGTAACTTGCAGCCTTCCAGACTATTCTGCCCCCCTGCGACATTACCACTATGTTGTCATTGTTAAGCGACTTTTCCTTGTGAAGGACAAACTCCTGCATCTTTACCTTTTTTGCGTAAGTGGGAACAACAAGATTGTCTTCAAAAAAGAAAAGGCCAAAACTCATTGCAAGCGAAACAAGTAAAAGAGGTGCCGAAAAGCGGAACAAAGAAACGCCGGAAGCAAAAACTGCAAGAAGCTCATTCTTTGCATAAAGGTCACTAAGCATGTAGGCTGTAGAAAAAAGCACCGCTATTGGAACGGAATACCAGATAGACTTTGGAACGTAATAGAGCAAAATCTTGCAAACTTCTGTAAGCTTGGCATTCTTGGAAATGTATTCCCACAGGTTCATAAAAAGATCGGTAAGGCAGAGTACAAGCACAAAGAAAAAAAGTGAGCCTAAAAAAATCGTAAAGAATTTTTTGTACATGTAAAAAACCAGCTTCATTTTTTCCTAAGCCTCAAGTACAAGTGTATGCCAAAAATTCCAATCACAAAGTTTGGAGTCCACATCATCCAGAAACCGCTGTAGCCACCGCGCAAACCGAACATCTGTCCTATAATCGTTGCAGCCCAGTACAAGACGGAGATAATTATTCCAAAAATAAGGCCAAGCGTCTGTCCGTCCTTCTTGCCAAACACAAGCGCAAGTGGAAAAGCAAGCAGTGCAAAGAAGATTGAACCAAAGGGAACCGAAAATTTCTTGTTGAATTCAAGCTTGTACCTGTTCATCTTTTTCTTGGTAACGCCTTCCTGCCCTTCCATTTCCTTTATTGTCTTAACAAGGTCATAGCTTGTCATTTCCCTAGGCGCAATTGAACCCGTAGCCTCAATAATCGTATCTTCAAAGATGTTAAGATGCATGGACTCTGCTTCTATAACGTCGTAATTCTTGGGGTGCTGGTTGTCCAAAAGATAGACAAGGGTATCATTCAAGTCCATGGACATGATTACACCCTTGTCCGAAGACTTCTTAACATTGGATTTTCCAGATATGATAACCCTCTGCGTGTTTGAATCCATGTCAAAAAGAACAAGGTCGCTTACGGAAGTGCCCTCCACGTCTCCTATTACAAAGACAGAGTTGGTCATCTTCTTTATGGAATTGCTTTCAAGTTCCACGGCCGGGTTTGAAGCCACAATCTTTCGCCTCATCTTGTTGTAGTTGAGAGTGCCCAAAGGAAGAAAGTAGTCATTCATCACAAAGCTAAAGACAGAAATAAGGAGCCCTATTATGATTACCGGCTTAAGGATTACCACATAGCGCTGCCCGCTTGCACGCAGAATAAGAATCTCGTTGTCCGTTACCATGCGGCCCAGGCACATCAAAAAGCCAACAAGAGTTGCAAATGGTGAAGACTGGGCAATAACCCCGGGAAGGCAGTAGATAATCAGCTGTATTACGGAACCAACAGGAACCCTCATGCGGAGGATTGTTTCTGCAAGAAGAAGAATCTGGTTTACAAAAAAGACCACAAAGAAAAAAAGGAAGCAGATAAAAAAATAAATGAAGAGTTCCTTTGAAAAATATTTTGTAAGGACATTTGTCTTTATGTAGTCGTAATCGGCAAGTTTCTCTTCATACAAAGCGATTTTATCCTGATTGCTGCCCTTCCTAAGATGGTTAAGGCGAAACACCAGGTATGCACGGTAGAAGGAAAAAGAAAACACCTTCTCCAGCAGCTCTGTCACTATGGGAAGAATCTTTTTTTTGCCCGCAGACTTGCCCACCAAAGGCTTTTTCTGCCAAACGTCCTTATTCATCCTTACGAATGAACCCCCGTGCTGCCAAAGCCACCTTCACCGCGCTCAGTCTGGGAAAGAAGCTCTGCCTGCACAAAATCTGCCTGGGTAACAGGGGCAAGTATAATCTGGGCAATGCGGTCCCCGTTTTTTACGGTAAAATCCTCTTTGCCAAGGTTCACCAAAAGGACTTTAAGTTCCCCGCGGTAGTCACTGTCGATTGTACCCGGAGTGTTAAGCACAGTAACGCCGTTCTTGAATGCAAGACCGCTCCTTGGCCTCACCTGAATCTCGTAGCCTTGGGGTATTTCAAAATAAAGCCCTGTTGGAACAAGTGTGTATTCACCATGATGAATTACAATATCTTCTTTTAAAAAAGCGCAAACGTCGGCACCGGCAGCCCCGCTTGTTTTGTAAACAGGAAGAACTGCACCTTCGGAAGCAACGCACTTTACTTTGACTGTGTTTCTTTTGTCAGACATAGAATTTCCTTTTTTTGCCTTGAATTAAGAGCCGCTCCGTAAACCAAAACATTTCTCTTTGAATAGTCAAAAAGCTCGTCCACAAGGGAATGGATTTCCTCATGCGTTACGGAAGCAACCTTCTTTATTATAGCATCAGATTCCCAGTTAGTGAATCCCATAAGATGATTCCGCTCTAGCCTCTTCATAATGTATTCGCTGTCCTGACTTGCAAGGGTCTCCTCTCCGCAAAGATGCTCAATGGAATCATTTATCTCCTGAAGCAAAATCGGGGAAGACTTAAGCTTTTCTATCTCCTGCAAAAGCTTCTGCAAAACCTGTACAGCCTTGTCTTTTTCGCAGGAAGCATAGGCTCCCCAAAAGGCCTCGTCTTCATAAATAGTAAAAAAGCTGTAGACCGTATAGCAAAGACCGCTCTGTTCCCGCAAGGACTCAAAGAGACGGCTGCTCATAGTGTCGCCAGCTAGGGAATTAAAAACAGAAAGAGTGTAGTATTTTTTTTCGTCAAGCGGCATTTTGTAGGGGAACATCAGAAAAACCTGTACACGGTTAAAGTCCGCCTTTACAAGATTAACTCCCGGGTGCCACACGTTATTCTTTTCAAAGCGGCATTCATAGGGATAGTTGAGCGGTTTTTGGTGCATTGGTAGCTTTTCAAGCTCGCTTATAAGAATGTCCTCGTCAATGCATCCGGCCGCAGCTACGGTAAGTTCTCCGTGAACAAAATACTTGGCATACCAAACCGCCATCTGTTCCCGTGTAATTGCAAGCACGTCTTCTGCAGTACCGGTAATAGTGCGCCCCAAGTCCCCGTCGTGCCAAAGGGATGCAGCAAGGCAGTCAATTGCAGACTCTTCGTCATCATCAAGTACGGCAGAAATTTCGCTCAGCACAACATTCTTTTCCCTTTCAAATTCATTCTGGGGAAAGGTGCAGTCGCTGGCCATTGCGCACATCATGCTAAGCGCTGTCTTAAGATTTTTCTTTGAAGCTGGCAGTGTTGAATAAAGGCAAACGTCTTCCCTCTCGGTAAAGGCATTCACGTAGGCTCCCATTCTGTCAAAGGTGCAGGCTATCTGGTGGGTTGTAAGGGTAGAAGTTCCCTTAAAAAGCATGTGCTCCGTAAAGTGGCTTATTCCGTACTCCCCCTCTTTTTCCAGGCGGCTTCCAACCGTAAAATAAAAGCCTATGCTTGCGCTCTTACAGCCCTTCATCTGCTGAACTAAAAGGGTTACGTTGTTCTTAAGAATTTTTTTAACCATGATTTTTCATTTCTGGAGCGTATTTCTAAATTTTACCAATCGCGGCTAGGCTTATTGGCAAGTACGGCATTGTAAGACTACAAATTGAGCCCAAAAAAAACACTGATCAAGACGTGCTGCATAACAACACGCTCAATCAGCATATTTTTGTTTTAAGGTTTTACTTGGACTGTTCTTCCAAAGCGTCAATGTAAGAAAGGTTAAGCCTTCCCATCTTGTCCACTTCAAGAAGCTTTACAGGAATCTGCTGTCCTTCCTTAAGAACATCAGTTACCTTTTCTACACGGCTTCTTGAAAGCTTAGAGATGTGGCAAAGACCTTCTTTTCCTGGAAGAATTTCGACAAAGGCGCCAAAGTCCATGATTCTCTTAACGGTTCCGTTGTAGATTGTACCTGGCTCCGGATCTTCACAGATAGCCTTGACTGCTGCTTTAGCCGCATCAGTTGCCTTTCCTGTCTTTCCGTAGATTGTAACAGTTCCGTCGTCATCAGTATTGATTGTAACTCCGTACTGTGAGCAGAGGGCCTTAACGTTCTTTCCGCCTGGTCCAATAAGGGCTCCAATCTTGTCTACAGGAATCTTAAGGCTGTCAATCTTAGGAGCATAAGCGCTGATTGGCTGAGGCTTGTTGATGCACTGTTCCATTATGTCAAGGATGTGGTTGCGTCCCCTCTTTGCCTGGTCAAGAGCCTTCTTCATTATGTCCATGGAAACACCGGCAATCTTAATGTCCATCTGGAATCCTGTAATTCCGTCGCGTGTACCGGCTACCTTAAAGTCCATGTCTCCCAAGTGGTCTTCTTCGCCAAGGATGTCGGAAAGGATAGCGTACTTCTTGTACTGTGGTCCGTCTGTAATAAGACCCATTGCAATACCTGCAACCATCTTCTTCATAGGAACACCGGCTGCCAAGAGAGAAAGACATCCACCGCATGTAGAAGCCTGTGAAGAAGAACCGTTTGACTCCATGATTTCAGAGACAACACGGATTGTATATGGGAATTCCTCGCGTGATGGAATCATTGGTGCAAGTGAGCGGCGTGCAAGGTTTCCATGACCAATTTCGCGGCGGCCAGTCGTAAGCTTTCCAACTTCGCCAACAGAATAAGGCGGGAAGTTGTAGTGCAGGATAAAGTTTTCGCTGCGGTCGCCTTCAATGTCGTCATAAACCTGTTCGTCCATTGCAGTACCCAATGTAGTAACGGCAAGAGACTGTGTTTCACCGCGTGTAAACAAGGCACTTCCGTGTGGGCGTGGCAAAACGTTTACTTCGCATGTAATCGGGCGGATGTCTTCTGTTCCGCGTCCGTCAATGCGGAGGCCCTTGTCAAGGATGCTTGAGCGGAGGAGGTTGTACTGGATGTCGTCAAACAAAGCGTCAAAGAGCTTCTTCTGAGTTTCATCCTCAAGCTGTTCTGCATGGTTTGCGGCAACCTTGGCCTTTACTTCTTTTACTGCGTTTGAACGTGCCATCTTTCCCTTAAGGAAGCATGCTTCCTGCATAAGAGGAATTGCCTCGTTCTTGATTGCATCTTCATTGTCAAGCTTGATGTTGAGTGGAGCAAGCGGAAGTTTTTCCTTGCCTGCAAGCTTCTGAAGTTCTTCCTGAAGCACACACATGTCGCGGATAAATTCCTGGGCCTTTTCAAGAGCGCCAAGCATTACGTCTTCTGTTGCTTCCTTTGCACCACCTTCTACCATTGTAAAGCCGTCTTTTGTACCGGCAACAACAATTTCCAGCTGGGCCTTTTCAATCTGGTCGTATGTAGGGTTAAGGATATACTCACCGTTGATGTAGATTACGCGTACGCCTGCAACCGGGCCGTGGAAAGGAATGTCGCTTATTGTAACTGCAGCAGATGATGCAATTACTGCAAGAATGTCCGGTGGGTTAACGCCGTCTACAGAAACACATGTTGGAACAATCTGAAGTTCGCGTCCGAATGCTGGTTCAAAAAGCGGGCGCATAGGGCGGTCAATAAGGCGGCTTACAAGAATTTCCTTGTCCTTGGGGCGACCTTCCCTCTTTACAAAACCGCCGGGGATTTTTCCGGCTGCATAGAATTTTTCATTATAGTCAACTGTTACGGGAACAAAATCAAGACCTTCCTTTACTTCGCTAGAAGCGCAGATGGTCGCAATAATGGCAGTTCCGCCGTACTGGGCATAAACACAACCGTTAGCCTGTTTTCCAATTTTTCCTGTTTCAAGAATCAGCTCGCTGTCGCCGATTTTTTTTGTTACTCTTTGTACCATTGTATCCTTCTTTTGATTCTTTTTTTTAGGATTCATTTTTTACGATGAACCCAGGGAGCCTCCGTTTGAACAGCCGGAAGCCCCAAAAGCAAAGAAACAAAGCCTTTGCCTTTAAACAAAAAACGGCAGCTTATCCACAAAGGATTGTTGCTGCCATATTTTAGTTTACTTACGGATTCCGAGTTCCTTAATGAGTGCGCGGTATCCTTCGAGATTTACGCGCTGCATGTAACGGAGCATCTTGCGCCTCTGTCCAACAACCTTAAGAAGGCTTCTGGAAGCGGTTGTATCCTTAGGGAACTGTTTGCAGTGAGCGGTCAGCTGTTTGATTCTCTCTGTAAGCAGTGCAATCTGAACTTTTGTGTTGCCGGTGTCAGATGCATTTTCACCGAACTTTGATACGACAGAAGATGTCGTTTCTTTTGTAAGTGCCATTACTTACTCCTAAAAAATAATTTTTTTGACCCTTGAAGCAAAATTTGCCGACGGCATGGAAAGAGAAATCCTTCCGTCCCTAACGGCACACTCCGCATGCAGGGTCGTTAACGCAGCCGCATTCAATTCCACCGAATCTTCTGCAGCGGCAGTTAATTCAACTGTTACACCGTACTTTCCGTCCACAGGCAAAACCTGGCGGGAAAAAGTACTTGCCCAAAAAGAGCCATTTTCTTCCTTCCATTCAAGGCCAGTGCAGTCGTATGCAAAGGGGCGGCCTGCCATCCTAAGGGCAAGGTCAAATTCCGCCTTTTGAACTGCATCCCTGATTCTGCTGGAACTTATGCGCAAACCTTCAAGCAAAACATCCGGTACAAGAGCACACTCGATTCCCTCTGCCCTGCAAAGAGAGGCAAGGTCATCCATCTTAAAGGCACCTTTGTAGCCGCAGCAAAAATCCTGCCCTTCCGCAATAAAGCGCATTCCGCATTCATCAGAAAGCGTATGGATAAAAGAAGTTCCTTCTATTTTACTGAATTCGGGAGAAAAGTCAATGACTATGGCAAAATCAAGGCCCATATCCGAAAAAATTTGTTTCTTTTGTTCAACGGAAGAAAGCTCACCGGAAAAAGAAGGGTCCATCTTTGCGGGAGAAACAAAGGTTACGCAGCCGCGCACAAAATCATTCTTTGCAAGAACCCTTTCAAGAATGGCCTGATGCCCCTTGTGAACACCGTCAAAGCTTCCAACGGAAAGAGCCGTACCCCTGCAAAGCCATTCAAGCGGGAATTTGTGCAAAAGAATGTCCTGCCAGGAAAAGGTTCGGAATTGCTTTTTTTTCTTCTGAACCACAAAGCCGTAGCTGTATTTGTCTGATTTTTTTGAAGGAAGGCTTACAACTCCGGCAAATGAACTGTCTGGGTAAAAAACTGCCGCTTCCTCAAATGCAACGCCGGAAGAATCAGTAGTGCCCGCAAAAGGCAAAAGCATGGACTTCTTTAAGGGACGTCCGTTCATAAAATAACGTTCAAATTCATTCTTTAGCACAAGAGGAGAAAGAGAGCATTTTTGTGCAAGGATTGGCGTAAAGTTCATAAAATGGGTGCGGACTTCTTTTACCTCTTCCTCAGAAACAGGCTTTCTTTCTTTTTTGGCGCCAAAATCCTGAATCTGCATATTTTTTAGGTCCTGCAGGGCATTTTGAATCGTAAGAGGCTTAATGTCTTTGTAAAAGGCAGATTCTTCTATTTTAAAAGGGCCAACCTGCGTACGCCGCAATGCCACAAGATGGGCACAACTTTTTAGCGAATACGCTATGTCGCGGGCAAGAGAGCGGATGTAGGTTCCCTTTGAGCATGAAATTTCAAGAAGGGCGTATGCACAGGGGTCTGTTGGACTTGGCTCAAGAAAATCGATTAGGGTGTTCTTGTAAACAAAAATCTGCCTGGGGTCAAGGTGCACTTTCTGGCCGCTCCGCACAAGGTCGCTGGCTCTTTTTCCGTCCACATGGAGGGCGCTGTACAAGGGTGGTGTCTGTAAAAGCGGACCTGTAAACTTGGGCAATACATCTTCCACTTCCAGCTTTGAAGGTGGTGGCAAAGTCTTTAAAATCTGCCCGGTAGGGTCAAGGGTGTCTGTTTCTTTTCCAAAGCAGACAAGGGCAATATATGTTTTTGTAAAGGAAGTTACGTGCTCAACAAGGTGGGTAAGGTTTCCACAGAGAACCACCAGCAGGCCGTCCGCAAAGGAGTCGAGCGTACCCGTATGACCAACCTTTGACGTGCCAAGGGATTTTTTTATTACTGAAAGAGAAGAAAAGCTTGTAAGCCCACTTTTTTTGCAGTAAGGCAAGATTCCCGAAGGCAAATCAAAAGATGCGTCTTTATTCTTCTTCATCGCTTGACTGTGCGCTGCTTTCCGCCGGAGACTCTGGAGCCAAAGCCGCCTCTTCTTTTTCCAAGGCGTTGAGCTTCTGCACCATTTCGTAGCCGTCCTTTATGCTTGAATCTGCAATAAAGGTAAGCTTTGGAAATTTATAGATAGTAAGCTTCTTTGCTATGGATGACTGTATGAATCCGGCCGCACTCTGCAAGCCCTGCACTCCGCGCTTAACGGAATTTTCATCCATAAAAGAAGAAACGTAAACTTTTGCATAGGCAAGATCCCCCGCAACGTCCACACGATGAATCGTAAGGAATTCATTTACGCGGGGATCCTTTATTTCGTGGCGGATAATCATGTTGGAGATTTCAGACTTAAGCTGTTCTCCAAGCCGTACCAATCTGTACTGTCCCATGACTATTCACCTGCCCCTTCACGCCTTGCGGCTTCTTCTGCTTTCTTTGCTTTACCGGCTTCTTTTGCAGCAGCCTGTTCAGCTTCATACTGGGCCTTTGCCTCGGCAGCCTTTCTTTCTTCAGCAGCCCTGCGTTCAGCCTCGCGTTTTTCTGCAGCAGCCTTTTCGTCTACGAGGGTATCTCCAAGCTTGCGCTTTACCTCTACAAATTCGAAGGCTTCGATCTGGTCGCCAACCTGAATGTCCTGCCAGTTTTCAATACCAAGACCACATTCAAAGCCGTATTTGACTTCTTTAACATCGTCCTTGAAGTGCTTAAGAGAAGCAACCTTGCCTGTAAACTTAACAACACCGTCGCGGATAACGTTTACGCTGCTTGTCTTTTTGATGATACCGTCCGTAACGTAACATCCTGCAATAAGACCAATCTTTGGAACACGGAATGTGTTGCGTACTTCGAGGGTACCGGTAACTTCTTCCTTTGTATCTGGCTGAAGCATACCTTCCATGGCAGCCTGAATTTCTTCAACACACTTGTAGATGATGTTGTACTTGCGTATTTCTACCTTTTCCTGATCTGCAAGGGCCTTTGCCTTTGGTGTAGGACGAACGTTGAAGGCAATGATGATTGCATTTGAGTCAGCAGCGGCAAGTGTAACATCGCTTTCGTTGATTGCACCGGCACTTGAATGGATTACGGAAAGGCGGATTTCCTTTGTGGAAAGCTTTTCCAAAGAATTCTTGAGTGCTTCTGCAGAACCCTGAAGGTCAGCCTTGATGATAACCTTGAATTCCTTAACTTCGCTGTTGGCAATGTCTGTGTAAAGGGTTTCCGCATTTGTCCTGCGAACAGCCTTTGCTGCCTCAAAGCGCTTGAGTTCCTGTCTCTTTGCGGCAAAGTCACGGGCATCGCGCTCGCTTTCTGTTACCTGGAATGGGTCTCCAGCATTAGGCATGGATTCAATACCAAGCACTTCTATAGGCATGGAAGGAGTTGCCTCCTTTATCTTCTGCCCCTTGTCGTTAAAGATTGCCCTTACGCGGCCGGAATAAATTCCTGCAACGAAAGGATCGCCTGTACGGAGGGTTCCGCGCTCTACTACAACCGTAGCAACTACACCGCGGCCCTGATCGATGCGGCTTTCGATAACCTTACCTTCTGCACGGCAGTCATACTGGGCCTTAAGCTCAAGGACTTCTGCCTGAATAAGGATTGCGTCAAGAAGGTCGTCTATACCTTCTCTCTTGAGGGCTGAAATATTTACATACTGAGTGTCGCCACCCCATGCTTCCGGTGTAAGACCGTGCTCTGAAAGCTGGGTCATTACGCGGTCCGGGTTTGCATCCGGCTTATCGATTTTGTTTACCGCAACGATAATCGGAACCTTGGCATCCTTTGCATGGTTGATAGCCTCGAGTGTCTGGGGCATAACACCATCGTCTGCGGCAACAACGAGTACTACGATATCCGTAATCTGTGCACCGCGGGCACGCATCATAGTAAATGCTTCGTGTCCAGGAGTATCGAGGAACGTAATGGTTCCCTTGT
>JAGCWT010000167.1 GCA_017961705.1 Treponema sp. | reverse complement strand
TTCACGGGTGTGCATGTTCAAGTCTTGTTCCGGGCACGTAGCGGTTCTTTACAGAACCGCTTTTGTTGATTAACACGAATCCACGTTGCTACGCACTTGCGTGCGGTGTGTGTTCCGGGCAACCAGCGGTTATTTATAGAACCGGCGTTTTTTAACAAGAGTCCACGTTGCTACGCACTTGCTTGCGGTGTGTGTTCCGGGCATGTGGCGGTTCTTTATATAGAACGGCGTTTTTTAACAAGAATCCACGTTACTGCGTACTTGCTTGCAATATGTATCTGGGCGGCCGGGGGCTGTTCAAAAAGTTCAAAAAATGTCATTATCGTCTTATGCTAACCCACACCACTGGCATTGGAGAGGAAAGATAAAATGAAAAAAGTAATAAAAGTTATATTATATATATTAGCATTTATATTAATAATAACTTCCTATTTTTATATAGGAAAATTAATTAATTTAATTCATATTGTCCAAGATGTACATGTTACAAATTATGACATAAACGGAAATAAAGTTTATTCGTGTGATGGAATAAATACTAATAAAAATTATTGGAAGTATAATGAGAAAAATCAACTCCTCGAATATAAAAGTGTAATGGACTCTGCAGATGGAAAAGATATCTATTTGGTAACTTATGAATATGAAAACAATAATCTTATAAAAACAATTCATAAAGGCACAGGAAAACTTTATAATGAAGATTATAATATTTTATATGTATATAATGAGAATGGATTAAAAATAAAGGAAATTCATTCTAAAAATGGACAAACATTATATGAATATGATGAATATTCAAGATTAGTAAAGAAAACCACTCCAGATAATATAATTACAAATTATTCATATGATAAAAATGGAAATTGTACCTGTGAAGAATCTTCTGATGGAAGTATAATAAAAATGGAATATGCTGACGATGGAAGAATTTTAAAAAGAACACATATAAATGATAAATCCTACGGAAATAGAACTTTCATTTGGGAATACTTTGATGACAATCCCGAAATATCAAAAAAATGTTATCATGAAGATGATTATGCACCAACATGGATGGTATACGATAAAAATGGAGAATATATTGAGACAGGTATTAAATTGGATGATGGAGATCTTGTAACGAAGTATAAAAAAGTTGTCAAATATAAGTATTGGAAAAATGGACAAATTAAAAGCAAAAAAGTATATACTCTGGAAAGAAAGGAAGAGTTTATAAAAAAATAAGCTCCGGGGCGTTTTTTGGCTTGTATTCAAAAATTTTTTGGATGACGCCGGAAGCTGTTTTTAGGGGGAACTGTATTTTGCTTGCCCAGAATTTAAAGTCTTGGGATGGCACTTCTTTTTCCTCTGCGGAATAAAGCGGATCGCCTTCTATTGGAAAGCCAAGCCATGAAAGGTGGCATCTTACTTGGTGCCTGTAGCCTTTTGTAAGAATGCAGTAGGCGGTGAAGGTGTTGTTTTCCTTTTGTTTTAGGGTAATGTCCGTTGAGTACCATGCGGGAGATGCTTTTTTTAGTGCGGCTTTTCCACATGCACTTGTTACAGGCCTTACTTCCCTGTTTTTTATGCCGTAGGGGCGGAACATGGATTTTACTTCTACGTTGGCATAGCCGTTCAGAATTATTTTTTTTGCGTCATGTGGCTCTTCTGGATATCCTTCTGGTAAGTAGGCTCGGTGCTTGCAAATTGCCTTGTATGACTTTACGAAATTCCCCTCTTCCTGAACGCTTTGCATGTAGTCATAAAATTCTTGGGAAGATGCAATAAGTAAAAGTCCTTCCGTGTCTGTGTCTATGCGGTGGAGCAAGCCGTGCTCACATTCCTTTTTGCCCTTTACATTGTTTAGCTCTGGAAAGCGGGATGCAGCCTGCGTGTATGCAGACGGATCTCCTTCGTAAAGAGGTGCGCTTGCTGTTCCGCGGGGTTTTATTATGACTGCAAAAGGCTCTGCCTCTGTTGGTGGGTGAAGAAATTCAATATCCATTGGCTACCTGTCTTTGGGAAGGATTGTCTTTGGGAATTTTTTGTGCAAAACCTTCATTACGTCTTTGAATCGTTCCGGGGTCTTGGTGCGGAAAACAGACAGTTCTCCGGCTTTGTTTCCTGGAAGCTCTATCTTTAGCATACGGGCATTTAGCATTAATGTTGCGTTTGGAAATAGCTTGTCCGGCTTAGAATAGATTTTGTCGCCAAGCACCGGGCAGTTCAAATATTTCATGTGAACGCGTATCTGGTGGGTTCTGCCGGTTGCAATGCGGAGCCTCATGAGTGTGTATTCACCATAGCAGGCGATTGCACTGTAGTAGGTTTTGGCAAATTTTCCTTCTGTGTGCAAATCCACTGCGCGGAATCTTTTGCGGTTTTTTGGATCGCGTATCATGTTGGTTTTGATGATGCCGTGCTGGTGCTGGGGGCGGCCTGTGCAAATTGCTATGTATTCCTTTACGATTTTTTTGTGGTTCTGAAACTGGGACTGGAGCCATTCTTCGCTTTGGCGGTTCTTTGCGGTGATTATGATGCCGGATGTGTCTTTGTCTAGCCTGTGCACTATTCCGGGTCTTCTGCGCTCCAAAATTTCACTAGCCTTTCCTTCTTTTAGCTGGGGGATTTTTTCCCTGCCCCAGTGGAATAGAAGGGCATTTACAAGGGTTCCGTTCCAGTTGCCGCATGCTGGGTGTGTTACCATTCCCTGTTTTTTGTTGACTACACAAACATTCTGGTCTTCATAAATTATTTCCAGCGGAATGTCTTCTGGTTCTATGTCGTCCGGTATGTTTTCTTCCCAGTCAATGTCTATCTGGTCGCCGGCTTTTACCTTGTATGAGACCTTCTGCTTTTTGCCGTTTACAAGAATGTTTGTGACTCCGCTTTTTAGCTTGCTGCGGTTCATGCCGTTAGGGAGTGATGCTATGTATTTATCCAAACGTTCGGTTTTTGTATATGTCTCCGGAACTTTTGCGCTAAAGAAAGGCATTATTCCCCCTGCCCGCTTTTGGCTTTGTCTGCTTTTGGATTTTTTTTGCTTGCGTCTTCCTTTGCGCCTTCATCATTGCCAGAAGCCGTGTCTGTAGCTTTGTCTGCCTTTTGCGCGTTAATTGTTCCCTGCCGCATGAGCTTTCCTGCTTCTTCTGGCGTTATTGGCGTGACGGTTGGCTGTTCAGTGGATTCACGGATCTTCCTAAGTTTGCGCTGGGTATGCTTTTCTTTTATGAAGGTTATTAAAAAATCGGTAAGGCCTATTGCACAGCTTGCGGCGGCTGTGTAGCCAATTATCATCTTTATTTGCCTTTCGTCATAGTTCTTTGAGCTGTCGAATGGGTTTGGAAAAGAAACGCTTTCTCCTTTTATGTATTGATAGGTTCCGTATGTTAGGATAACGCCGAGTGTGGTAAAGGGAACTGAACCAAGCGTTATTATTTCTGCGCGGCGTATTTTCTTTGACCATTCAGGAAATTCGTCCGGTGAATAAGGCTCTGCTTCTTCACTTTCGGATGATGATTTGTCCGTTGTGGCGGCAAAGGCTGCTTTTGGTGATAGCGCAAAATTGGCGGAAATTGCTATTGATAAAACAATAAATAAAATTCTTTTTAATTCCATATTGCGGCTGTTTAATTCCCATCGTTGGGTTTATTGTATTCACGCTCTCCAAAAAGGGCTGTTCCAATTCTTACCATGGTGCTGCCCTCCTCTATTGCGATTTTATAGTCACCGCTCATTCCCATGCTTAGTTCTTTTATGGGCAGATCTGGAAAGCTTTTGTTTACTTTTTCCCTTAGTTCACGCAAAGAAGAAAACGACTTTCTTATAATTTTTTCATCATCGCAAAATGGTGCCATTGTCATAAGGCCTGTTGCCCTGATGTGGGGATATAAACCAGACGATAGGTTTTGCAGGGATGCCATAAGTTCATTCTTGTCTTTGTAGCCAGACTTTGAATCTTCTCCTGTGTGGATTTCCAAAAACACATCCATTGTCTTGTTAAGCTTTGATGCATGCTTTTCTATTTCTTTTAAGAGCTCTTCCCTGTCCACTGACTGGATGCATGATGCTATTTCCACAGCTTTTTTTACCTTATTAAGCTGTAGGCTTCCAATTATATGAAGCTGGGCCTTGCCTGGACGCATTTCCTCTATTTCTGTGAATTTGGAAAATGCCTCCTGAACCCGGTTTTCGCCAAAGAGAAAATGTCCTGCATCCATTGCAGCAAGCACGGATTCTACCGGGTGGAATTTGCTGACTGCGCAAAGAACTACGCTGCCGCTTTCCCTACCCGATGCTTTTTCTGCATTTGCAATGTCAAGTCTTATCTTGTCAAAATTATCTTTTATCTGTTCTGCTGTCATTTTTTCCGCCTCTTATGGATTATACAGAATTTCAAAATCTCCTTCAATCAGTTTTGTATTAAGTGTGCATTGCATCAAAAAGGGTGTCCGTAAGAGTGGCAAACTGGGCCACCGTTAGGTTTTCTGCGCGCTCCGACGGAGATATGCCTGCTTTTGCAAAGAAATCCACGGGGGAAAGTTCTTTTGGAAGCAGGGGCTTTATATTGTTCTGGATTGTCTTTCTGCGGCTTAGAAAAAGCGTGTGCACGAGCTTTACGAATACTTCCGGCGACTTGCAGGCAATGGGGGCTGCTTTTTTTTGCAGTAGGACGGCTTTTGAAGCTACCCTGGGCTTTGGCCAGAAGTTTCCGGGTCCAAGCTCTAAGGAAGGCTTTACGTCGTAGGCAAACTGGCAGAGTACGCTGAATGATGAATAGTCCTCGCTAGAAGGCTTTGCGCAAATTCTGTCGGCCACTTCTTTTTGGACTGTAAATACGCAGCGGTCAAAGGGGCATGATTTTTCTATTGTGTCTGCTATGAATGTGGCGGCTATGTTGTAGGGAAGGTTTCCTGCGAGTTTTATTGGCGACTGGGTCTTTTTGTATTCCCCCAGCCAGTTTTTAAGGACGTCTCCCTCTGCTATGCTTAGCTTTCCCTTGCCTTCTTCATCAGAAAATATTCCGTGCAAAAGCTGAATGAAGCCCTTGTCTAGTTCGAAAGCCTTTACTTTTGCGCCGGAATTTAGGAATTCAGCGGTCATGCAACCCAATCCCGGGCCTACTTCCCAGACTTCCTCATCTTTTGAAAGCTGCAAGAGGGAGGCTATTTTTTGCCGTGCGTTGGGATTGAGCATAAAATTCTGTCCGAATTTCTTTTGCATGGAAAAACCGTGCTCTTCCAGAAGCTTTTTGAGTTCGGCAGGTGAATTATAGTCGGGGCAGTTCATATTCTTTCCTTTATTTTAGTTGAATGGGCGGTATGCGGGCAAATATCCTTACAAGAAAAACAATTGCTTCGTAGACCATATTCAGTATACAGCCAAAGGGGGGGCAAAGAAAAGGCATTAAAAGGCATATTGCTATGCAAAATAGTGCCAGTGAAAGAAAAATGCTTATCAAAGGGCAGACTGCTACGCTTGAAATGATGCCTATGGGCGTTATGGTTCCAAAAAAGGCGGCGGTTACCGGTGTTGTGGCGGTCTGGGCTCCTATTGAGGCGCAAAGTGGGCTGCTTAAGGCGGGCGGAATCTTTCTTGTGAAGAATTTTTCTATTAGCGGAGTTATTGCCATGATTCCTGCCAGTGCTGAATAGGAAAGCATGAAGGCTACTGATTTTGCGTCATCCGGGATGATTACAATGTGAATCAAGAAAACTGCGCTAAGTATTTCCGAGGATTTTAGCTTTTTGCAGTAAAAGGAATTTGCAAAGAGTATGAAGATTGAACAAAGGAGCGCCCTTAGCAAAGACGGTGAAAGTCCTGCAAACCAGGAAAATGCAATTATTGCTGCCATGCGTACAAAAAAACTTGCCTTTTTGCCAAAAATCTTCTTGCCAAGGCTTCCCGAAAGTCCTGAAAAAAACGACAGGTGCATTCCGCTTAGGGCAAGGACGTGGGAAAGTCCCGCAAGGGAAAAATCTTTGCAAAGGCCGCTTTCCGTGTATTCACGGGAGCCTGAAAGCAGGGAAAGTATTAGTCCTCCTGCATTTCCCCAGCCAAACAGCATCCTCTTGAACACCAGCCTGCACTTTGCCCTAAAATGAGCTATCTTTCCGGAAAGGCTTTTGTCTGGCTCCTTGTATTCAAGTGAATGAACGGTAAAGGCATTTGCTTTGGGGTTCCATTTGCCTTTGCAGGATATGTTTTCTCCCTGCTCGATTAGGACTGACTTTCCTTCAAGTGAATAGAGCTTTCCCGGGTACAGGGATTCCACGGTTTTTGTGGGGATTAAGATGCTGACTTTTCCGCTGGATTCAAAGCTTTCTTCTATGTTTGTGCCGGATTTGCAGGTGACTTTTGATGACTTACAGGAAACCAGATCTAGTTTTGCGCTGTAATATTTTCCGGATGATACTTTGCAGGGGTTTGTGCATATTTTTCCGCTAAGGAATTGTGCCTCCTGCAGGGGAATGGCGCTCTTGTAGGGGGAGCGCTCTTTTAAGATGCCAGTGCCGCAGTATGCAAGAAATGCGCAGACTAACGCAGACAGCAAAAAGGGCCTTGGCTCTGAAAAGAATTCTATGAATTTTACCACTTAAGTTTTGTTAGGGCGGTTTTTGCAGCCTTTACTATGTCCTCCGGGTAGTTCAGGTATGTAACGTACAGGAGGCCGTCAAAGGCTGTTTTGTCGCCCAAACCTCCCAATGCATTTATTACGGAAAGCACGACGGCTTGAGACGGGGTACGGTTTTGCTCCATACCCTTGTTCAGAAATTCAAGATATGACGAAAGAACCTTTCCTGTTTTGTCAGAAGCTATCGAGGCTATGTTCTGGATTGCGGTGGCAAACTGCTCGTCGCTAATAATCTGAGATTCGTATGCTGAACGGATCTGCGGGAATATTTCTGTTGCGAGCTTTGCTGCCCTGGTCCATTTTTGGTCTGATGCAATCTGAAGGCTGGTCAGCTGCAAAAGGATAAGCTTTTCGTTTTTCTCTTTTGTTTCTCCTATACTATATATAGACTCTGAAAGTGCGTTTTCTGCCAATTCTCCGCAAATTTTTTTGGGAATTTTTTCTCCGTCATCGGAAAGTGCCTTTACTGTAGACAGAATGCTGTTCTTTTTTTCTGTGTCAACGTTTGCAAAGACTGTGAGAATTTCATTTTCGCATTTTTTTGCAAGGGGTGAATAAGCGTCCCTTAGTTCCTTCTTGTTGTTTGGCCAGACATCCATTATGTCTGCAAGGAATAGGCTTGTGAAGGAATTGCTGTCCCCTATTTCCCCAAGGAGCATGATGGCCTTTATGGTAAGGTCGTCTATGGGTTCCTTCCTGTGGATTTTGTCGGAAACAAAGCTGTTTAAGAGGTTTACGCTTTTTTGCGATGATATTTGTTTGATTTTGTCCAGAACGGCTATGCGGATTTCTCCGTCATCAAAGCTGATGAATATCTGGCTGAGGTTCTGTGCTGCCTTGTCTTTTTCT